>JBKJXJ010000317.1:0-3945 GCA_046716125.1 Candidatus Eiseniibacteriota bacterium | reverse complement strand
CGACGCACCTCGGACTTGCCCGATGCGGGCAGGGCGAGGAGCAGCAGGACGTCGAGGATCTTGGGGCTCATCGGGTTCTCGCCGGGTTTGAGGAGTGGGCTTCGAGCCGCGCCGCGTTCCGTCGCTCCGCGGCGGCGGAGCATGCGCGCGAGCGCGTCGGGTCGCGACGACGCGCGGACTATAGAGGATGGGCGCGGGCTTCGCGAGGAGCGCCGGTGTCGCGCGGCAGTCCCCACACCTGCTGCAGCACCCAGTCCACCAGCTCGATGCACTGCGTGCGCCGCCAGTACCAGAAGTTGAATCCCGAGAACACCATAGGCTGGTTCTCCCGGCCGTGGTAGTAGGTCATGACCGGCGCGTTGGCCGGGGCCTGGCCGCCGCGCGTCAGGTAGAGCGTGTCGAGCGTCGAGAACTCGGTGACGATGTCAGGATCGTCATTGTAGTCCTCACGGACGAAGGTCACCCGGTAGATGTGCTCAGCCGTGTATTCGCCCGGGTAGCTTCCCGCATGGAGCGGGGGCTCCCCATCGGTGATGATCGACTTGGGTTGGAGGTCAGCCGGGAGCAGCGCGTAATCGGGCGGCGCGGGCGGCGTCGGCAACGGCGGGTTGGTCGGCCAGTGGCGGCCCGGACGGTTGGAGCCCGTCCCGAACCCGCCCGCCCGGGTGTCGAAGCGTCGCGACGTGTTCGCGGGGAGCGTCTGGATGCCCTCCCGCCAGTGCGCGAAGTCGTACATCATCCGGCCGGGCCGAAGCTCGGGGTTGGGCTCACGGTTGTCGTACTGGCCGGGAGACGAACCGGGCTTGTTCCAGGTGATGAGCGAGGCGTAAGCCGCACCGCCGCCGGCCAGCCACACGAAGCCACCGTTCCTCCCGATGCCCTGCGACATGTAGGTGGACAGGATCACCGGCCTGCCCGGCGAGTTGACCAGGCGCAGTGCCGTGATCGGCGAGCTGCGATCGTCCCACCGGCTTCCGTAGCTCGCGCCGGTGGGGTCGGTGTACCAGACGACGTGCCGGTACTGCCCCAGGATCGAAAGCGGCACGGTGCCGTCGGGCGGGAGCCCGCGGGTGCCGATGGTGTCGTAGGCGTAGCCGTTGAAGATGCCGGGCACGCTCATCGTCCCTTCCGGATAGCCGCGCCACGGGAACCCTCCCTTGGCGAACAGGAACGTGTCCAGCTCGGCGGCGGTGGGCCACGGACCGACGGGCGGCAGGTACGTGCCGCCGCTTCCCGTGAGGCGATCGGGGTTCAGGCGGGTGTCGTCCACGAACAGCAGCTCCTTTTCGAACGTCGGCCGGACCACCCGGAAGAAGATGATGCCGAGGCTGGTGAGGCCGTTGTTGTCCTCGGCCTCGATGTAGAACCGGTGCGTCTCGAGGTTCACGGTGAATGGACCGACGGTAGCGGAGGTGTTCCGGCTCCACTTGCTCCAGTGATACCAGTCCCGAACTTCGTCCGATCGTTCCGTCTGGTCGGTCAGATCCACCAGGTCCATCACCCAGCGGTATCGCCGGATCTCCGAGCCGGTGCGGGCGGTGGCGTTCCAGTTGAATGTGATCTTCAGGTCCGCGGGGACCTCGACCCGGAACCACTTCGCCTCGCTGGGATCGTATCCGCCCAGCGGATAGGTGTAGTCGAAGAACTGGTTGAACATCCGGATGATCGGCCCGAGCGAACTGCCGAATTCCACCGAGAACTTCACCATGTTCCGGCCGTTCGCGAACACCGGGTCGTAGGCGCCCGCCTCGTCGAAGCCGGTCAGGATGAACAGGTAGGTCGAACCGGGGTTGAGACCCTGGTACTGGAAGCTCGTGGTCTCGGCCCCGACCGACTTCCACCCCGGGAAATCCGGCGCGTAGAACCGGCGGACCGAGTCCGGGTAGAGCAGGGCATAGGAGATGTAGTCCGGGATGCGCGGAATATCCTCGTTCGTCTGACCGAACAGGCGGAACACCCAGCGTACCGGCCGGGTCGTGGTCTGGCCATCGACGTCGATTCCGCTCCACCGGATAGTGGTCGTCGGAGCGACCGTCGGCGTGAACGAGAGGTTGGCCTTGGGCTCGTCGATCTGGACGCTTGGGGCCTGCGTGAACGAGAAGAACCCGCGTGTCGCGGGCCGGACGGAGAGCTTGCCCTCATTGTCCACGGCGAAGATCGAGATGACGTGCGGCGACTGGGCTCTCGGATCCTGCGGGTTGATGGGGTCGTACTGGGCTCCGGCCGAGAAGTAGAACGTCGACTCGTTCCGGGCCGTGGCATGCCAGCTCGTGTCGGTCGCGTCGTAGACGCCCGGGCGCACCGGATCCACGGCGATGAGGTAGTGGTCCACACGGCCGTCGGGATCGAAGCCGGTCCACTGCATCGTGTAGGCGTAGAAGTCGGGCCTCAGCGGGTCCGGCCCGAGCGGAGCGCCGGTGAGTTTGACTTCGGGCGGCTGATTGGGGATCAACTGGCTCGTGATCTTCTTGCTGCACCCGGCGCCGACCAGAGCGGCCAGGGCGGCCAGGGCGATCACAGCCAGCGCAGCACGACGGGCCGGCGCGGCGGGACTACGAGCTTGCATGATCATCCGCTCCTGGAAAATGCAGCTAGTCTAGCCCCGGCCGGCTAGGGGTCGTCGTCGACGCAGCGTTCGGCTGCGCGACGTAGTACACCTGGATATCGCGATTGATGCAGCGACCCGTGCCTGCGTAAAGCTCGCAGAGATCACAGTCGCACAGCTCGACGTTGAGCGTGACGGGCCCGGTGAGCAGGTTCGCCGGGACCGGCAGGTTGACCTGATCGATGATGCCCACGTAGCGGGTCTGCGAGGCGTTCTTCGGCGGCTCGTACGTCGTCATGAACGTATCCCGCCCGGCGACGTTGTGCATGCCCGTGATCCTGAACCGCATCCGATTGGGCGAGAAGCTTGACGGCCCTCCGACGGGATCGCCCGAGATGTAGGGGTCGCGGTCGTCGTTGAAGAGCCTCAGGTCCCAGGTCCGCGATGTGAACGTGTCCACGGCCGTGACCCGGGGCCGGAAGGCCGCGAGATCCGTCTTCAGGACGGGCGGGAAGTTGACCTCGTACACCAGGACCAGCGGACGCAGCGGGGCCTGGGCGGGCGACGGGAACTCGACGATCCGCCGGGCGTCCTCGACGCGCCGGTCGCGCCCGCCGTCTCCGTCCTCCGACACCTGGAGCGAGTAGGCTCTCCCCGAAGCGGTCATCGCGTGATAGGCCCCGATGCGCGGGAAATTCAGGGGGTCGTTCGGATCGAAGTACGGATAGAGGCGCGTCTGATTCGTCGAGCTGAGCGGGCCGCTCGGGCTCAGGAAGTTGGTGATGAGCGACCGGAACCCGATGGGCGAGCCGTTCGGGCTGTCCTCGGTCAGCACCGGGCCGCCCGGGAACCCGGGGAACCCGGGCACGACCTTGACCCGATAGGGCGAATCGCGGTCGAAGCCGCCGTTGTGGACGGCGACCCATGAGCCGAGATGAACCGTATCGAACTCCCGGCGGATGAACACGGTGTCCTTGTAGATCTCGAGGAACGTCCGCCGCGGCACGCGGTCCACCGGCATGATTTGAACCGAATCGGGGCCGAGGAGCGTTCCTGGAAGACCACCGGCGGGCACCCGGCCCTCGACCAGGAGAGCGAACTTCTCCCCCAGCGCGTTCGTCAGCCATGGCCCACCGGTGACGTTGAAGTCGGGTCCCGCGAACCAGGTGTCGGGGCTGAAGTTCATCTCGAACCGACGGGTCGAGTCGGTCGAGCCGTTCGCCTGATCCACGGCGCGGAGCCTGAACGTCTTGGTGCCGTTGGCGACGGTGACGGTGTCTTTTCCTTCCCGGCTGGGGTCCGCATCGCTCGCGGGCACCTGATACTCGACCACGTCCTTGTGATACAGGGAATCGGGGTTCACGGGTTGCAGCTCGGGTTCGTCGAGCTTGTATCGGAAC
>JBKJXJ010000316.1:0-2565 GCA_046716125.1 Candidatus Eiseniibacteriota bacterium | reverse complement strand
TCTCCCACGACCTGCGCGCGCCGCTGCGCGCGATCGACGGCTTCAGCCAGGCCCTGGTTGCCCATGCCGCGGATGGGCTCGACGGAAAGGGGCGCCACTACCTGGACCGCATCCGCGCCGGCGCGCTCCGCATGTCCGAGCGTCGCGCCGCGGACGAAAAGATCCGGACCCTGAACGCCGATCTCGAGCAGCGCGTTCGCCAGCGGACGGGAGAGCTGGCCGAGGCGGTGAGGGAACTGGAGGCGTTCTCGTACTCGGTCTCCCACGACCTCCGCGCGCCGCTGCGCGCGATCGACGGGTTCAGCCAGGCCCTGGTCGCTCATGCCGCCGAGGGGCTGGACGGGAAGGGGCGCCACTACCTGGACCGCATTCGCGCCGGGGCCCACCGCATGTCCGAGCTGATCGACGATCTGCTGCTGCTGTCGCGGGTGAGCCGCTCGGAGCTGCGCCGGTCCCCCGTGGACGTGGGCGAGATCGCGGCCGCCATCGTCGCCGAGCACCGCCGCCGCCAGCCCGAGCGCGAGGTCGACGTACACATCGCGAAAGGCATGGCCGCCGCCGGCGACCGCCGGCTGCTGGCCATCGCGCTCGGGAACCTCCACGACAATGCCTGGAAGTTCACCGCCCGGAAGAGGCGGGCGTGCATCGAGGTGGGCGCGGGGCCGGGCGGCGAGGGCGAGACCGTGTTCTTCGTGCGCGACGACGGCGCGGGTTTCGACATGGCGTACGCCGACAAGCTCTTCGGGGCCTTCCAGCGGTTGCACGACTCGACGGAATTCGAGGGGACGGGAATCGGGCTCGCGACCGCCCAGCGTGTCATCGTCCGCCACGGCGGCCGGATCTGGGCCGAGGGACGGCCCGGCGAAGGCGCGACCTTCTTCTTCACCCTGGGCGCCGCATGACCCCGCCGCCCATCCTGCTCGTGGAGGACAACGCCGACGACCTCGAGCTCACGCAGCTCGCGCTCCGCGAGGCCAAGGTCGTGAACCGGCTGGTCGTCGCGCGCGACGGCGTGGAGGCGCTCGACCTGTTGTTCCGCGACGGGGCCGATGGCGGGGAAGCGCTGTGTCCGGTCGTGGTCCTGCTGGACCTCAAGCTGCCGCGGGTGGACGGGCTGCAGGTGCTGGAGCGCATCCGTGGCGACGCGCGCACACGGGACCTGCCGGTCGTGGTCCTCACCTCGTCGGACGAGGAAGAAGACCGGCACCACAGCTACGCCCTGCACGTCAACAGCTACGTCCGGAAGCCGGTGGACTTCGACCGCTTCCAGGCCGCGGTCCGCCAGCTCGGCCTCTACTGGACCGTGCTCAACGAGCCGCCTCCGCTCGCGCAAAAAGGCTAGCCGCCTCCACCTCGGCAGGTGGCGCGGAGCTTCGCTAATCGACGCGGCGCAGGACCACCAGCGAAAGGCCTTCCATCGGCAGCGCCGCGCCCGCCGGATGAGTCGCGCCGTCCGCGACCCGGGCGTGCCGGGTATTGATCACCTCGATCCACTGCCGGCCCCAGTTCCCGGGCGCGGGCAGGGTGAAGACGACCGCCTCCGGCCGCGCGTTGAACAACACGGCAAAAGTGTCGTCCCGCAGCGTCTCGCCATCGGCGTCGGTGCCGAGGTCATGGCCGTTCAGGAAGACGCCAAGGGACTTGGCGTCCGCGGCCGCCCAGTTGTCCTCGCCCATCGGTCTTCCGTCTGGAGCGAACCACGCGACATCGGTGACGCCGCTGCCGTGGATCGCGCGCCCATGGAACCAGCGACGGCGCCGGAAGATGGGATGGTCGCGCCGCAGCGCGATCAAGCCGCGGGTGAACGCCAACAGCTCGCCGTCCGCGCCGTCCCAGTCCAGCCACGAGACATCGTTGTCCTGGCAGTAGGCGTTGTTGTTGCCACGCTGCGTGCGGCCGATCTCGTCCCCCGCCAGCAGCATGGGCACGCCCTGGGACAGCATCAGCGTGGCGAGGAAGTTCCGCTTCTGCCGGGCCCGGACCTCGTTGATCACCGGGGAATCCGTCGGCCCCTCCACGCCGAAGTTCCACGAGCGGTTGTGGCTGTCGCCGTCGCGGTTGCCCTCTCCGTTGGCGGCATTGTGCTTCTCGTTGTAGGAGACGAGGTCGTCGAGGGTGAACCCGTCGTGGGCGGTGACGAAGTTGACGCTCGCGAACGGGCGGCGCCCGGTGGCCTCGTAGAGATCCGAGCTTCCCGTGAACCGGTAGGCGAACTCGCCCAGCGTGTTGTGCGCTCCGCGCCAGTAGTCGCGCACGGTGTCCCGGTACTTCCCGTTCCACTCCGACCACAGGGGTGGGAAGTTGCCGACCTGGTACCCGCCTTCGCCCACGTCCCACGGCTCGGCGATGAGCTTCACCCGCGAGATCACGGGGTCCTGTCCGATGATGTCGAAGAACGATCCCAGCCGGTCCACGTCGTGCAGCTCGCGGGCGAGGGCGGAAGCGAGGTCGAAACGGAATCCGTCGACCCGCATCTCGAGGATCCAGTAGCGAAGGCTGTCCATGATGAGCTGCAGCGTCCGGGGATTGCGGGCGTTCAGGGTGTTGCCGGTACCCGTGTAATCC
>JBKJXJ010000315.1:0-8823 GCA_046716125.1 Candidatus Eiseniibacteriota bacterium | reverse complement strand
CGCACCTGTTCATCGGGATGTTCACCGCCGACGCGGAGGTGCATCGCGTCGCGGCGCCGTACCTGCGCATCATGGCCACCTGCCTGGTCTTCGTCGGCGTGGAGATCGTGACCAGCGAGGCGATCCTCGGCTCGGGGCACACCACCGCGATCTCGTGGATCTTCTCGATCGTCTCGTTGCTGCGCATCCCGCTCGCGTTCTGGATCCCGGACTGGACCGGGAGCGGTGTACTGGGGATCGCATGGCTCATCACGGTGAGCTGCGTCCTGCGGGCCGGGGTGATCGTGGCGTGGGTGGCGCGCGGGAGCTGGAAGCGGGGACTGCACCGCGAGCTGCATGGGTCGCCCGGGGTGGCCATCGAGTCGGAGGCCGGCCATTCGTCGTCGCGCGGGTCGGGAGCCGCGGACGGCGGATAGCCGCGCGATTCCATTCGCACGCGGCATTGCACATCGCTGCATCCGCAAACGGGCTGGGTCGAATGCCACCGAGTCTCCCGCGGGTCCAGCCACATCCAATCGATCGGCTGAACCACGGTTCCGACCGCTGGACCAATCATGCTCAAGGAGGCGAATCATGAAGCGGCCGAAAGCACATCCCGATAATCTGTTTTTCCCGATCCCCCCGGCGCGCATCGACCGGACGCTGGAGGTGGCGCCGCTGCTTCCCGCGGTCGCATCCAACTATCTCTCCGAGATCCAGCGCTGGCGGAACGCCGTCGTCACGGCGTTGGCCACGAACGATCCCGCGGTCGCCCGCGTCGAGAACTTCACGACCCGGGCGCGCAATCGGTTCGCGATCCTGCTGGCGACGAGCTGGGAGCCGAAGACCCGGCTGTGGGCGCTCACGTCCGGCTACGGGCTCACACCGTTCCCCGCGACGGTCCCACCCGAGCAGCTGGAAGATCCAATGCAGGCGGTGATGGACGTGCTGCACTGGCGCGTCGCGGTCGTGAACTATCTGACCGACGTCTGGGACGTGCTGGGCAAGCCGGAGCTCGAGATGGGCGAGTGCATGGCGATCGGCGGCTTCATGCGGCCGGCCCGGCTCGAGGGTCGATGCGTCTACTGCCTGACCGAGTTCGACTTCCATCGCATCGACCCGGATGACCACGGGTGCGTGCTGATGAGCCACGCGAGCGCGGCCTGAGTCGCGGAGCCGGAAGCCGTGCCAGCGCCGTGAATTGCACGGCGCCGCGCGGCGGTCGGGCGGAATACCGTGCGCCGTGCCATCCGGCACGGTCCAAAGCGCGGCGGTAAAGAAGCAGAAGTACGAATACCGGGGGCGCCGGTCACGGGTGATACAATATCAATCGCCACGGACGAGCGATCGATCACCTTGATAGTGGCGCCCCCGAAGCGCGCCGCACCGCCGCCATGCGATGACGATCGCAGGGCGAAGAGCCAGTCGCCATGCAGCGCTGCGTTCCGCCCCGATGTGACGTCATGCCAACCGGCATCTCCCGCGCTGCTCGAGGTGTGGCGACCACAGTCGCCCTCCTCGCCGTTCTGGGGCTGATCTCGCGGACGAGCCACGCCTCGGGACTGTTCTCCGCGCCCTCCATTCCGTACCCCATCGGGGCAGGATCGAACTCGATTGCGAGTGGGGACCTTAACCATGACGGCACACCGGATCTCGTCACGGCGAATGGAAGCATCAACACGGTCTCCGTCCTGCTCGGAGTCGGCGACGGGTCGTTTGCGGCCTACGTTGACTACACGACCGGCTCGGGTCCCGCATGGGTGGCGCTGGGCGACCTGAATGCGGACGGCAACCCCGATGCGGTGACGACGAGCTTCCTCACCAACTCGATCTCGGTCCTGCTTGGAAGGGGTGACGGCAGCTTCGGGACGAGAGGCGATGTTCCCGCCGGCCTTCGGTTCGGTTCGCTCGCGATTGAAGACCTGAATGGGGATCGGAATCTCGACCTGGTCGGGGTGACGAACGGCGGCGTCGCGGTCGTGCTTGGCAATGGCGACGGTTCGTTCGCTCCCCGAAGCGACATCCCCGTCGCGGGAGGAACCGGTTCGGTGGCGATCGGGGACGTGGATGCCGATGGGCGCCTCGATCTGGTCGTCAGCCCGAATGACGGCTACTCCGTCGGGTTCTCCGTGCTGCTCGGCACGGCAGAAGGATCGTTCGTGCCTGGCCCTCAACACCATTTCCTCAACGACGACGAGGCCTTCCATCCGGTGCTTATCCGCGATCTCAACGGAGACGGCAGGGCCGATGTTGCCGGGAGGTGGAACGGTTCGACATTCCGCGATGAGCATCCCGGAGCGATTCGAACGTTCTTCGGGAACCCTGGTGGGACCTTCAGCGAAGGGGGCGGGGGACGGAGCACATGGACGGAAGGGCCGGGATCGCTGAGTGTCGCCGACTTGAACGGCGACGGGCGCCTCGACCTCGTGTCCACGTGGCCGTTCGGCGGCACGCTATACGTGAATCTCAACAGTGGCAATGGGACGTTCGGTGCCGCTCGGCTGGCGGGGTATGGAGCGAGCGTCGTCGCGTTTGACGACTTCAACGGGGATGGCCGCGCCGACATGGCAACGGTCGGTGGCGGAGCGTCGGTCTCGGTGATCATCGGGAGCGGTGACGGAAACTTCGGTCCGGGCACCGCCCTCTTCGATTCCCACGGCGCCGACCAGGTCGCGACCACGGACTTCAACGGGGATGGCCACCCTGATCTGATCGTGACAAACACGATCTGTGGGATCAACGACGAGTATGACAACGTCGATGCGTCGGTTCTGCTCGCCGACGGAGCGGGCCGATTCACGCGTGCGTTCAGCTTCGGGGTCGGGCTGCAGCCCCGGGGGCTCGCCCTGGGCAACGTGAACGGTGATCAGCGACTCGATGTAGCGGTGGCGAACTTCGAAGCCGGTACCGTCTCCGTGCTCCTCGACAATGATACCGGTGGCTTCAGCCCGCGAGTCGTGCTTCCAGTCGGCGGGTACCTGCACAAGGTGGCCATCGGAGATCTCGATCGCGATGGCCGTGGTGACCTGGTCGTGCTGGGTTCAGCGCTCACCTCTGTACTGCTTCAAAACGGAGACGGGACCTTCGCTCCCGCGACGCATCACGAGTCCGGGCTCACCTTCACGACCGTCGTGATCGAGGACCTTAACCGGGACGGGAACCCCGATCTGGCACTCGCGAATCCGGCCTCGCGTGCGGTGTCCGTGTTGCTTGGTGACGGTGCGGGGGGATTCTCGGCTCGGTCCGACATCGCCGTCGGCCATGCCCCAAACGTGCTTATGGCCGGTGATCTGAATGGCGACCAGCTGGTCGATCTGATCTCGGGCGGCACGTCGGGTGTCGTCGAGGCGTTGCTCGGGCGTGGCGACGGTACATTCGGCTTCACCGGAGAGGTCGCGGTCGGCGGAGATGTCGGCGCCGCGGCGATCGCCGATCTGAATGCGGATGGCTCACCCGATCTGGCGATGATCGCCGGCGGCGCGATCAGCGTCCTGCTCGGCGCGGGAGACGGCACGTTTGGCTCCCTGGCCCGCATGGGCACGGGTGGCGTTGCGCCCTCGTGGATCGGGATCGGCGACTGGACAGTGGATGGCCGCCCGGACCTGGCGGTGACCAACCGGGGATGGGACTTCAACTCCTATCCCGAGTTCTGCGAGGTCCAGGGCAGCACCATCACCGTGCTCCCCAACAATGGGCCGGCGGGCCAGCCCCCGCCGCCGATGGCGCCTGCCCCGATCTTCGCTTCGGGCGTCGGCGGACAACCGGCCTCGATCGTCCTGGGTGAGTCCTTCACCCTCACGCTCATCGTCACCAATGGCGGACAGGCGAGCGACGATGGACGCATCGCGGTCTCCTTCCCGTCACTGACCGATCCCGCCGACGGTCAGTGGGTCGGTGGCGTGTCGGGGGGCGACATCCCCGGCTATGCCGAGGTCGCCCCGGGTGGCGTGCTCGCGGACGCCGCGTGCCAACCCATCACCGCCTCGTGCCTGGTCGCCGAATATGCCGATGCCGACTGGAGGCCGGTCGGGATCGAGACGAACTCGATGAGGCTGACGATCAGGCCGCCCGTCGCGGGGACGTTCTATTTCTACGTTCGGAGCACGATGCACGGCGTCGGCAGCCCTGCCTGCGAGATGGTGAACGGCGTGCCGCTGAACGGAGAATCAGGATTCACGGACCAGCAAGGCTGGGCGGTCAAGCGGTTCGCCGTGACCGTGGCGCCGGCACCCATCGTGGCGCAGCCCGCGTTCGCGGCGCCCGTGACTTTTGATCCGACCCCCATCGGGCTCGGCGAGAGTTTTTCGATCATCGTGGCTGCCCGGAACGACGGGGCGGAGAGCGACGATGGCCGGATCGTGATCGGTTTCCCCTCCCTGTCGAGTCCAGCGGACAGCCAGCTCGTGAGCAGCGCATCCACCGGCGACAGCCCGGGCTACCGGGAGTTCCCCGCTGGCGCCGCGTTGACCGACTCTTCGTGTCAGGGGCTCGCCGCCTCCTACCTTGTGGTCGAGTACGGTGACTCCTCCTGGCTTTGGATCGGTTACGAGACCAACACACTGACCCTGACCGTGCGGCCGCCCGTGGCGGGCACGTTCTACTTCGATGTCCGGAGCACCATGCGCGCGGCCGGAGGCGCGGCGTGCGATTACGTGAACGCGGCGCCCGCACAGGGCGCCGCCGGCTTCGTGGACCAGCAGGGATGGGTCGTGCGACGCTATGCGCTGACGGTCCTTCCGGCCCCGCCCCGCCCGGCCTTTGTCGGGGATATCGTCCTCGGCCCTGCCCAGACCTTCACGCTCGGGGACACGTTTACCCTCACGTTGACGGTCACCAACCTCGGATCCGACTCGAACGACGGGCGTATCAGTGTCTGGTTCCCGAGTTTCACGTCCGCTTCCGACAGCCAGTGGGTCACCGCGGTGAACGGCGACGACACACCGGGCTACCGCGAGTTCCCGGCGGGCTCCACGATCCAATGGAACAACTGCACGCCGATGGCCGCCACATCCCTGACAGTCGAATACGCGGACGATGCCTGGACGGGAGGAGGAGTGGAATCGAACCAGTTGGTCCTGACCGTCCGACCGAAGGCAACCGGCACCTTCTACATCTACGTCCGAAGCACGATGCACTGGAATGAGGCGGGGCCCTGCGTCTACATCAATGCCGTTCCAGGAAGTGGGGTCGCCTCCACCGACCAGCAGGGATGGAGTGTGCGAAGACTGCAGGTGCAGGTCGTCGCGCCTGCCCCGCCCCCGGTCTTCGTCGCACCGGTCTCGGGCATCCCCGCCGCGATCGAGCTCGGAGAGAGCTTCAGGCTCACGGCGATCGTTCGGAATACCGGCGCGCCCAGTGATGACGGCCGGATCAGCTTTGGCTTCCCGGGTCTCACCCAGGCCGGAGACAGTGCCTGGGTGACGAGCGCATCTTCCGGGGACCATCCGGGCTATCTCGAGCGCGTGCCCGGCTCCTCGTTGTCCGACTCCCAGTGTCGAGTCGCCACGGCAGGCTACTTTGTCGCAGAGTATGCGGATTCCATGTGGACGACCGGCGAGACCGACACCTTCGACATCACCGTGCAGCCTCCGACCATCGGGACGTTCTACATCGACGTGCGAAGCACCCTGCACGACCTGACCGATTCACGCGGAGGCTGCCGCTACGTCAACGGCCTCCCGGGGAATGTCACCGGAATCGCGACCGATCAGCAGGGGTGGCCGGTACGACGGTTCGCGATCGAAGTGGACGCGCCGTCGGGACCGCCCCCGCCGCCGACCACGGCGTGGGAGCAGATCGTGTCTCCACCCGGCGGACCCAGTGCCCGCGCCGGTGCGACCGCCGTTTTCCATCCGGGCCGGGACGCATTGCTCATCTACGGGGGCGTCGATCCCCTCTACCGGGACGAGGCGTGGTCGTTGTCCCTTGCGCCGGGCGGAGCATGGAGCGCGATGATGCCCGGGGGCACGATTCCGACACGGCGCACCATGCACTCCATGATCTACAACGCGTACGAGGATCAGCTCGTGATCTTCGGCGGGCTCTACAACGGTTTCATGAATGACATCACCGTGATGACCCTCTCGGGTCAGCCTTGGTGGTTTCCCAACTCGGGCCACGGCACGCCACCGGGCGCGCGGGGCGGCCACGCCGCCATCTACGATCCCGTACGCCACCGCATGCTGGTGATCGGGGGCTGGGGCGGGTCGCTGCTCAACGACGTGTGGGAGTCCGCCCCGACCGGAAACGGGACGTGGCGACAGCTCTCGCCGCTCGGCGCGCCGATGCCGGGACGGGTTCAGCACGCGGCGGTCTACGACCCGGTGCGAGACCGGGTGCTTGTCGTGGGCGGTGATGGGGGTACGTTCCTGAATGATGTGTGGGCACTCAACCTGTCGGGCGAACTCGCCTGGGAACGACTGACACCCGACGGGACACCCCCCAGCCCGCGGCGCGAACACACTGCGATCTACGATCCAGTGGGTGACCGGATCGTCCTCTACGGAGGCTTCGATGGTGCGCGCCGTGGAGATCTCTGGAGTCTGAGCCTTGGCGGTTCGCCGGCGTGGTCCCTGCTCGGCTCCTCGACGGTGTCCCCGCTGAATCGTTCCGGCCACTCCGCGGTCTACGACGCATCGCGTCGCCGCATGGTCATATTTGGCGGGGAACTCGCTCCGCGAGCTTATTCCGGCGAGATCTGGGCGCTCGACCTCGATACGACGACCCCGGTCGCCGTGTCACTCGTCAGTACCGATGTAAATGCGGATCGCGTGCGTCTTACCTGGACGGGTGATGGACTGGCGAACCTGCGGGCCGTCCTCTTCCGCTCAGTCTCCGGCCTCGACGAGTGGAATGAGATCGGAGCCCCCACGCTCGAGGGCGACGATCGACTTGTCTTCGAGGACCGCGCCGTGGTCCCGGGCGCGGAGTATGGCTACCGCCTGGTGGTGTGGCAGGGCGCCGAGGAGACGACGCTGGATCCGGTATGGGTGACGGTTCCGCGCCGCGCGATCCTGCATCTGACCGGAGCCTCGCCCAACCCGTCGCCGCGGGGTGTGATGGTCAAGTTCTCGCTGCCGGGAGATAACCCCGCCACGCTCGAGCTGTTCGATCTGAAGGGCCGTCGGATCGCCCGGAGGGAAGTGGGTTCGCTTGGCGCGGGGGACCATCTTGTGTCGCTCTCCGATCGCCCCGATCTGCCGGCCGGCATCTACCTGGTGCGCCTTACCCAGGATCAGCACGCCCTCACGGCGAAGGCCTGCATCGTCAAATAGCGGCCGCCGCACGAGATCGCCCGACGCCGCTCTCGTGATACCCTGCCTTTCTGGGCACCGCGTGAATGACTCGCGCACGTTCGACCGGGCCGCGCAGGGAGCCGAACCATGAACTACCAGTACGTGATCGTCGGGGGCGGCCATGCCGGGGCCGCGGCGATCGAAGGCATCCGCGCCCAGGATCCCACGGGCAGCATCCTCCTCCTCACTCGCGAGAACCATCCGCCCTACCACCGCCCGCCGCTTTCCAAGGGGCTGTGGTCCGGGAAATCCACGCGGGACGAGCTGCCGATCCACTCGGACGACTTCTACCGCGAGAACCGGGTCCAGCTGGTGCTGCGGCGCGAAGCTGTGGAGCTCGATCCCGCGCAGCGAAGGCTGTGGGACGACCACGGCACCACCTACGACTACGGCGAGTTGCTGCTCGCGACCGGGCTGAGGCCGCGCCGCCTCGACGTGCCGGGCGCCGAGAGCGAGGGCGTCCACTACTACCGGTCGCTCGAGGACTACCTTTTCCTCTCCGGCTACCTGCCCCGCTTTCAGCACGCGCTCGTGCTGGGCTCGGGATTCATCGGCATGGAAATGGCGGCGGCGCTTCGCACGGTGGACAAGGAAGTGACGCTGCTCTACCCGGGTGAGTACCCGCTGCAACATGTGCTGCCGCGTGATCTCGGACTCTTCGTCGCGGACTACTACCGGGACAAAGGGGTGGAGACGGTGTCGGGAGAGGGTGTCGCGCGCATCGAGGAGCGCGCGGAGCTGATGGTCTTCACCACCGGCGGCAACGATATCACCACCCAGCTCATCCTGGCCGGGATCGGAGCGGATCCCGTGACCGACCTCGCCGAGGCCGCGGGGCTCGAGGTGGGGAACGGCATCGAGGTGGACGAATACGCGCGCACCTCCGATCCCCACATCTATGCGGCCGGTGACGTGGCGGAGTTCCCGTACCTCGCGCTCGATCGCCGCATGCGGATCGAGCACTGGAACCACGCGGTCGAGCACGGGGCGGCGGCGGGGGCCAACATGGCCGGCGCGAACCGGCCCTACACCGTCATGCCGTACTTCTACTCCGACCTGTTCGACCTCGGCTGGGAAGCGGTCGGCGACGTAGACTCGAGCCTCGACGCGCACGCGGTGTGGAAGGAGGAGCACCGCGAGGGGATGGTGTTCTACCTGAACGAGGACGTGATCCGGGGCGTCCTGCTTTGGAACGTCTGGGATCACGTGGACTGGGCCCGGCACGTGATCCGCGAGGCGAAGCCGACCACGGGGGCCGAGCGCGAAAAGCTCGCGATGGCATCCATGGCGGTCCCGGTCACGCCGCCCTTCTGAGACTCGCTGGTATCGCGGAGGCTTCAGCGGTACGATACGCCGCATGCGTACCACGCTCGTGACGACCGCGGCACTCCTGGCCTCACTGCTCGTGCCTTCACCCGGCGCCGCGGCCGCGACGAAGGCAGCAAAGTCCGCACCCGCCGGACATGTCCTCCCGTGGATCGAGGACGACCTCCCGCGCGCCGTCGCCGAGGCCGCGGGGCTCGAGGTGGGGAACGGCATCGAGGTGGAC
>JBKJXJ010000314.1:0-18102 GCA_046716125.1 Candidatus Eiseniibacteriota bacterium | reverse complement strand
TCGGCGTCATCGCCTCGGTGACGCGGCCCTTCTGCGGGCACTGCGACCGCATCCGGCTCACCGCCGACGGGCAGATCCGCACCTGCCTGTTCTCGCTCAAGGAGTACGACTTCCGGACGGCGATGCGAGCCGGCGCCGGCGACGACGTGATCGCCGAGATGCTGCGGGCCGCCGTGTGGCGCAAGGAACCGGGCCACCTCATCAACAGCCCCTACTTCAAGCAGCCCGAGCGGGGCATGAGCGCGATCGGCGGCTGAGCCCGCCCTCATCCCCACCCCGATCCACCACGAGGGCCGCATCGTGACGGAGATCGGATCCGCATCGGCCGACGCACGAGCCACCCCCGCGCGATTCGTCCCCGAGACCCACCGGCTCGACTCCATCGACCTGGTGCGCGGGCTCATCATGGTCTTCATGGCGCTCGATCACGTGCGCGGCCACATCCATCGCGGGGCTTTCGCGTACGACCCGACCGATTTGTCCCAGGCGAGCGCGGCGCTGTTCCTGACCCGGTGGATCACCCACTTCTGCGCCCCGGTGTTCGTCTTCCTCGCCGGCACCGCTGCGTTCCTGCGGGACATTCGCGCGCACTCACGCGGGGACCTCAGCCTCTACCTGCTCACCCGCGGCCTGTGGCTGGTGCTGCTCGAGTTGACCGTGATCAACTGGGAGTGGCAGATGGGGATCGGGTTCCGCTTCGTCATCGGCCAGGTGATCTGGGCGCTCGGTTGGAGCATGGTGGCGATGGCGGTTCTGGTGCGCCTGCCGCTCACGGCGATCGCCTTGGTCGGCGGCATGATGATCGTGGGACACAACCTGTTCGACGGGATCAGGCCCGAGACGCTGGGGGCCTTCGCCCCGCTCTGGCGGATCCTCCACATCCAGGGCCCGATCGTCTACGCGCCGGGCCGCACGTTCCTGGTCATGTATCCGCTGGTGCCGTGGATCGGCGTGATGGCGGTGGGCTACGTGTTCGGCGTGCTCTACACGCGGCCGGCCGAGGAGAGACGCGGCGCCATCCTCACGCTCGGCGCGCTCCTGACCGGAGCGTTCGTGCTGCTGCGCGGGCTCAACGTCTACGGCGATCCCGGTCCCTGGTCGGTGCAGCGCGACGACCTGTTCACCGTCCTCTCGTTCCTGAACTGCCAGAAGTATCCGCCGTCGCTTCTGTTCCTGCTCATGACCCTCGGGCCCTCGCTCCTGCTGCTGGGCTGGCTCGAGCGCGGCGTCCCGGCCCTGGCCCGACCGCTGGTCGTGTTCGGCCGGGTGCCATTGTTCTATTACATCGTGCATCTGCTCGTGATCGACGTGCTCACCGTGGCCTTCGCGATCGGCCGGTACGGGAAGCGTACGGCTGACGTGTTCGCCCAGGGACCGCCGCCCGACTTCGGCCACGGCCTCCTGGTGGTCTACGCCGTCTGGATCGGCCTCGTGGTCGCGCTCTACCCCTTGTGCCGCTGGTACGCCGGGGTCAAGGCGAGGAGCCGGTCGCGGCTGCTGAGCTATCTCTGACCGCGGCCGCCCCGGCCACGGCGTCTGCCCCGGCACAACTCGACGGGCCGCATCTGGCGCGGGCCGTGGATGCGTTCGTGAAGCCGTTGCCGGACCGGGGTGAACTCTCGGGCTCAGCGCGCCGCGACGTCCAGCTTCGGCCGTGCGCCGAGGAACATGACCTCCTCCTCGAGTTCGACGGCGAACTTCTCACGCACGCGCGACTTCATTTCTTCCGCCAGCTCGAGGACGTCCTTGGCCGTGGCGCGCCCGGCGTTGACGATGATGTTGGCGTGCTTGGCGAACACCATCGCGTCCCCCACGCGCAGCCCGCGACACCCGCACTCGTCGAGCAGCGCCCCGGCCGGGATGCGCCGCGTCCCGGGGGAGTGCGGCAGCCCCGGGACCTGGTAGCCGGGCGGCAGATTCTTGAAGTACGAGCCGGCGGTGGGCTCCACCCGCCACTGCGGATGCTTGACGCGGCGGATCTCGAGCTTCTCCTCGATCACCGCCTGGATCGCGGCGCGCTCCCCCTTCTTGAACTGAAGCAGACAGGACAGCAGCACCCAGGGCTCGCGTTTCAGCCGCGAGTCCCGGTAGGCGAACTCGAACCATGTCGCCGGCCGGCTCATCACCTGTGCTCCATCGAGCGAGGCGATCGTGCACTCGATGGTGAACGAACCGATGTCCTGCCCGTAGCACCCGGCGTTGCCGTAGAGCGCGCCACCGACGCTCCCCGGGATGCCGGCCGCGAACTCGAGCCCGCTCAGGTCGCGGTCCCGGCACTCGTAGATGAGATCGAGGAAATCGGTGCCACATCCGACCTGGGCGGCGGTGCCGTCGAACTCGACGCCCTCGATGGCGTTGCGAACCACCAGCCCGCGGAAGCCCTCGTCCGAGACCAGCGCGTTGCTGCCGCCACCGAGCAGGAAGTGCGGAAGCTCGAGCTCGTGCGCGGCCTTCAGCGCCTCGACCAGCTGGTGCTGGTCGTGCGCGGCGAAGTAGAAGTCGGCGGGACCGCCGATCCGCATCGTGGTGTGGTGCCGCAGCGGCTCCTGTGTGAGCAGGGTTTCTCCCAGGCGCTTCCGCAGGCGATCCTCGACGGTCGTGGCGCGCATGGGCCTCGTGATGGGGTCGGGTGCGACATCGGGCGGGCGGTGAACCGCGCTACATTGCCTCGTCGCGGGTGGCGGGGTCAAAGGCCCGCGACGGCTGGCGGCACACTCCGGCCGGGGCTATAGTCGCTGCGGCCACGGTCATCGATCGTCACACCCCTAAGGAAAGGGAACCGTCATGAGACTCGAGATCACCTACTGCGGGCAGTGAGGCTACCTTCCCCGGGCCACCAGTCTGGCGGCCGCGATCACGAAGGCGCGTGGCATCGAGGCCACGCTGATCAAGGGTTCCGGTGGGGTGTTGGATATCGCCCTCGACGGCCAGGTCATCTTCTCCAAGAAGCAGGTCGGGCGCTGGCCGGAGCTCAAGGAAGTGCTGGAGAAGATCCCGGCGACGGCCTGAGAAGCCGCGCCAGGGATCACGCCCCGGCGGCCGCTTTCTCGAGGCGCAGCCCGTAGCGCCGCTCGCCCAGCTTCTCGAACACCAGCGCGTCACCTTCCGCGAGGCCGCGCTCGCGGCACCACTTCATCATGCCGGGCTGGCGCGGTGAGCGGGGGCGGAACACCCACGAGCCGAACTGGATGTCGGTGTCGAACCCCCAGCCGAGATCGGTCTCGATGGTGAGCGGCCTCACCTCGTACGGCCGCGGTGGATCGCCGGGCCCGCGCGGGCCGACCGCGTCGGACGGGAAGAAGTCGAGGATGTCCCACAGCGAGACGTTACGCTGGGTGAACGTCCAGACATCCTCCTTGCGGACCGCGATCCTTCGTGTCTCGCCCACCGGCGAAGCGCTCAGGGCCGCCCCGGCGGCCCGAGGCGAAGGTGGCGCCGGAAGTGCCGGATGATCCGCTGGTTCACCTGCGTCACGCCCAGCGAGTCGGCGAGCTGGTGTGTGTAGCCGCGCAGCGGGACCAGCTCGAACTCCCGGTCTCCGCGGACCAGCGCGTCGCACAGCTTGAGGCTGTGGAGGAAGTACACGTTGTCGTCGGCGGTGCCGTGCATGATCAAGAGCGGACGCACCAGATCCTTCGCCCAGGTCAGCGCCGAGCTCGCCCGGTAGCCGGACGGGTTTTCTTCGGGGAGCCCCATGTAGCGCTCGGTGTAGTGCGTGTCGTAATCGAGCCAGTCGGCGACCGGCGCCCACGCCGAGCCGACGTGGAACACATCCGGCCTTCGCTCGAGCGCGAGCGCCACGAAGTAGCCGCCGAACGATCCGCCGGTGACGCCGACGCGCGTGAGATCCATCTCGGTGTAGCGCGCCCCCAGCGCCTGCAGCGCCGTCGCCTGATCGCGCAGCGGCAGGTCGATGAGGTCGCCCTTGATCGCCCGCTCCCACGCGCGCCCGCGGCCCGGCGTGCCACGCCCGTCGATCGAGACCACGATGAAGCCCTGATCGGCCATCCACTGCTGAACCAGATAGTTCTGAGCCGAGGCGGTGACGGTCTGGGAGTGAGGGCCGCCGTAGACGCTCACGATCACCGGGTAGCGACGGCCCGGGTCGAAGTCGCCCGGCCGCAGGATCACGGCGTGGAAGCGCAGCGAATCCCCGACCGTCGTGAACTCGGGGCGCGGCGTGATGCCCGGGGTCTCGGCCACCGACCGGAGCCGCCCGCGCTCGCGGCCATCGTGGCCGCGGACCACCCATGCCGGGGGACCGGTCAGCGGGTTCGACGTATGGACCCATGCGCTCCCGTCCTCCGAGAAGACGCCTCCGTGGACGCCGGGCCCGCTCGTCACCTGTGCCCTTCGCCCGCGGCGGGGATCGAGCGGCACGCGGAAGATGTGGATCTGGGTGGGATCGCCGCCGCCGCGCGCCCACGCCACCCCGCGCGCCTCGTCGAGGTCCGCGCCGGCGCGCAGCCCCGGCTCGGGTGGCGTGAGTGGGCGCAGGAGCCGGCCGTCGCGGGCACGCAGCTCGAGCTGTGGCGCGCCGTTGCGCTCGGTCATCCAGAGGAACGAGCGGCCGTCCTTCAGCCACCTGGGAAAGCCGCTGAAGAGGTTGAGCCACGCGGCATCCCGCTCGGTGAGGAGCGGCGTGGCGGCACCGGTCGCGGGATCCACCGCGAGCAGCACCTCCTCGGTCTGGGTGCGGTTCTGAACCAGGATGGTGAGCGGGGCGTTCGGCTTCCAGACCACCGTCGCCAGGTAGGGATAGCGCTCGCGGTCCCAGCGGACCCACGTGGTGGCGCCGCCCGCGACCGGGACCAGGCCTAGCGTGACGTCGGCGTTCTTCTTCCCCGGCCTCGGGTAGGGCCAGGTCTGGGGCGCGCGCTCGGGGTGGGCGGGATCGGAGATGCTCAGCACCTCGACCCCGGTGACGTCGGTGCGTTGATAGGCGATCGTGCCGCCGTCGGGCGACCACCAGTAGCCTTCCTGCCGTCCCATCTCCTCCTGTGCCACGAACTCGGCCTCGCCGTGGGTGATGGCGCCACCGCCGCCCTCGGTGAGCCGGCGCTCGATGCCGGTCGCGATGTCGATGACGTGGAGATCCTTGTCGCGCACACAGGCGACGCGCGATCCGTCGGGCGAGAACCGCGGGTCGATCGGGAAGCCGGCCGCGCTCTTCAGCTCGCGCACAGCGCCGCCCGCCCGCTCGACCACGAACAGCCGTCCCGAGAGCGGCACCAGGATGCGCCGCCCGTCGCGCGAGAGGTGGTAGGAGGCGATGCCGCGCGCGGTCTGGCGCTGGCGCTCGCGCCGCGCCAGCTCCTCGACCGTCAGCTGCTCTGTTCCACCGGCGAGGAGGCTGTCGGCGGTGAGCACCTGGCGTTCGCGGCCCATGGCGACGTCGTACTCGTAGAGATCCTGAACGAAGCTGCGCGGACCCGAGCGCAGGAACAGCACCGCGTTCCCGTCCGGGGTCAGCGAGATGGAGGCGGGCTTGCCGCGCCGGAACCGGCTGGTGGCCGCGAACTGGGCGAGGAATGAATCCGCGGGGGCATCCTGCACGTCGGGGCCGTCCTGCACCGAGGCCGTGCGTGGCGCGCCGGCGAGGGCCAAGGCCACGATGAGGGACGCGAGGACGGCGGAGCGGGAGATCATGGCCCGCGGGACGATCACTTCTGCTCGACCTTGGGACGCGCCATGTGGACGACGTCGCGCACGACCGAGTAGCCGTCACCGCCGAGGCGTGCGAGCGGTCGCAGCTTGGCGATGTCCACGCGGCCATCCGTGAGGACCGCTTCCTTCACGTGCGCCAGGACGATCTCGCCGACGACGAAGTGCGTGTTGCCGAGCTCGATCAGGCGGTGGAGCCGGCACTCCAGGCTGACGGGGGATTCGCCTACCCGCGGCGGCTTGATCAGGTCCGATGGCACCGGCGTGAGCCCGGTGAGCGCGAACTCGTCCACGTCCTCGGGCCACTCCCCCGATGTCTGCACCATCCGCTGGCCGAGCGACTCGTCCACCGTGTTGACGACGAACTCCCCGGTGGCCTCGATGTTGCGCAGGGTGTCCTTGGGCACCCCCCTGCGGCGGTTGATGGATATGCCGAGCAGCGGCGGCTGATTCGTGATGGCGTTGAAGTAGGAGAACGGCGCCACGTTGAACCTGCCGTCGTCGCTCACGGTCGAGACGAACGCGATCGGCCGCGGCACCACCACGCTGATCATGAACCGATAGAAGTCGCCGGGTGTGATGGTGCCGGGGTCGAGGATCATCGGCGGATGGCGAGGCCCATCGTAATCAGGAACGCGCCGTTCCTGGCGTCGGTGCTGTAGAAGTCCGGATCGAAGACCAGCGGATGGTTCGCATGGCATGGCCTCGCGCGGGTGACGGTGGGCGCGTCCTCCGGGACGCGACCGGCCCACATGGTGCCGCCTGCGAGCCACCCGCGCAACCCTGTCACCCGGGCCATGCCGGCAGGGAGGGGACACGCGGCCCCCCGGGAGGGCGCCTAGTACCGGCTCTGCGCCCGGACGAACCAGCCCTTGGTGTTCTCCTCGCCTCGATCGAGCACGTCGCCCGAGAAGCGCGTGAAGTTGTAGCCCACCCCGAACCGCAGATGACGGCTCGGATCCACCGAGATCTCCTGCAGCCACCCGCCGCTGGCGTCTCCGGTCTCGCGCTGGCTGAGGCGCCGATACTCGACGCCGAGACGCACGGGCTTGCGGAACGTGTAGTCGAGACGGTTGACCCAGAGGGCCCCGTGGAGCGCCACGGACGGCAGCCCACCGGGGGCATCCCGCATGACGCGCGTGGCGCCCTTGCCGGACCATTCGAGATCGCGCGACAGCCGGACGCTCGCTTCGAGCGCGGCGACGTCGAGGCCGGTCTCAGAGCTGAGCGAGTCTCCCGGCAGGCGCGGTCGGCGGTCGGCGAGCCGTGTCACGCGCGCCAGCGCCTGGACGCGGTCGGACCGGACCGGGCGGTAGGCGAGCCCGACCGAGCTCTCCTCGAAGCGCGCGGTCGTGAGCCCCAGGTCGAGCTGGCGCGCGAGGCTCAGGCGATAGTCGCCGCGCACGGCGAAGCCCGCGACCAGCGCCCACTCGAGATGCGAGCTGACGAGGTACTGGCGCTGGCGGATCGGTCCGCCGTCCATCCGCACCTCGCCGCGTGTTCCCCCGCTGACCGGCAGGCTCCCGCGATAAGACAGATCGGAGGATACGGTGGTGCGCCGCCCCACGGCGGCACCCCCGACACCGGCGCGGGCGCCGTGCTCGCCGGCCACCCTGAGCGCCAGGCCGTCGGCGCTTCGCCAACCCTGCTCGAGGCCCAGCACCGAGAGCGCGCGGTCGCCGGCGGCGTCCCGCTGCCATTGATATTCGGTGTACGTGCGTCCCGTCGCGCCGAGCGGCGCCTGCACTCCGAACACCGTCCCGCTCGAGCGCCGTCCGAACTCGTCGCGATGCTCCTCACGCAGATAGGCGCTGCGACGGCCGAGTGCAAGAGTCGCGTCTCCGCGCATCGACCGCCCGGCGGTGCCCACGGACCCGCGCGCACCCAGGGTCAGCCTCGAGAGCACCTGCCAGTCCAGACCGAGCGAGGTGCGATCGGCGGTCGGGCCGCTCACGGACTGCTGACGCTCGAGCGTGGCGCGCGCACCCTCGAACAGACGCCACCACACCCGGCCCGCGATGCTCGCGGCACTCGAATCGGCCACACCGGGCCCGCCGGCGCTGCGCTGTTCGAACTCTGTGGCCAGCCCCCCGCGGACGCCGTCGCGACGCCACAGCAGCCCCAGCAACTCATGGGTGCGGCCGGCGCTCGAGTCGGTCTTGCCGAGCGCATCCTGATCGAGCCGCGCGCTCAACTGGCCGAGGCGGCCGGCATCGAATCCGATCCGCACCCCGGACTGCTCCACCGCTCCCCCGCCCGGGCGATCCTCGGCGACGAATCCCGCCTCGACCCGCCGGACGTATCCGCCGAGCTTCAGCCGCGAGAGACGCGGGCGCCATTCGCCGGGGTTCAGCTCGGCCGCCACCTTCCAGGCGCGGCCGCTGCGCACGCTCGCCGTGTCGGCCGGGGCGAACGCCAGCCCCCCGTCATCGCTCGCGTACGTCCGCCCGGAACGGCCCTCGCTCTCGGCCAGCTCGAAGCCGAGGCGTGAGGTCGTCCCGAGCCGCAGCGACGCGTCGCCGCCCTTGAGCTGGTAGCGACCGGCGCCGGCGCGGTCGTCCACCGCGGTGGCCCCGAGCGTGATCGGCCCCAGGCTCTGCTTCACGCGCCCCCCGACCGCCGACTTCTCGCCCACGCTCCCGCGGGTCTCGTAGTCCACCTCGATCGTCACCGGATGACCGATCAGCCTGTCACCGTCCACCAGCGAGCCGTCCTCCCACACGCCGGGGACCGGCCGCATGAACAGGAGCCGCCCCTCCAGCTCCTTGGCGGTGTAGTCGAGACCGCGTTGGAGCGGTGCGCGCCGGAGCGGCAATCCCGTGTCGCGATCGTTCACCACCAGCGACACCTGGACACTGCCCTCGATCGCCTCGCGATGGCTCAGGTAGTAGAGCGTCCCGCCCGTCGCCCGAATGGCGTCACGCACGTGGACGTTTCGCGCCTGGGCGCCGAACAGGGCCAGCGACGTGGAGCGGCTCCCCTCGGCGGTTCCGTGCCTGCCCAGCCGAAGCTGTCCCCCGTAGAGCGTGCGGTGGAACGAGGCCAGCTCGACCTCGTCGAACGCGATCGGGAAATCGCCCACCGATGCGCGGAGCGCGTCGCCCTCGACCGCGAGGAAGAATCGGCCGCCGGCCGGCCCCCCGTGGGTGACGACGCTCGAATCTCCGAACACCGGATAGAGCCGGTCGGGGTCGAGATTGACCAGTAGCCGGTCGCGGCCCGAGTCGTCGAGGTCTCGGAACAGTGTGCCGAAGTCGCGACGCCGCGTGTCGAACGCCGAGTTGACGAGGTAGCGCCCCGCGATCCAGCCCCGGAGCTGATAGGCGATGCGCCCTTCGGTCCAGGTCCGCGTGCCCTCTCCGGCGCCGATGAACGCCCCGCCCTGCGTGCGTCCGACCACGCCGTCGGCAAGGCCGACCAGGAACAGGCGCTTGGAGCGCACCTCGATCTCGCGCTCGATGACCTTTCGGCGCCCCTCGGCGTCTTCGACCGTGATGGTGAGGACGCTCCGCCCTTCGGGCAGCGTCACCGAGCCCATGAAGCCACCCTTCCGGTCCACGACGAAGGTGTCCCGGTTCGCCACCACCCGGTTGCCGGGTTGCGTGTGGCCCGCCAGTCGCAGCTCGCGGGTCCCGAGCACGCTGCCCCGCGGCGGCAGGATGACGGAGAGTTCGGGATCCCGCTCGTTCGACGAGATCGCTTCGCGGTCGGCTCCCTGGTCGAGGGCGCGCACCACGAGATTGGCCTCGCGCTGCGCCCCGCCGGGATCGCGGACCATGAGCCCGAAGGCGTTCTCCCCGACATGGAGCGCAAGCTCGGCGACGAACTCCCCGTCCGGCTCCACCGCGATCGGTTCACCGTCGAGCTCCACCCGGTTGCCGGCATCGGTATGGCCCCGAAGCCTCACGTGCGCCACGGGTCGTCCGGTCCCGGTGGATGCAAAGACCGCAAGCGGCTCTCGCGTCCGCTCCAGGCTCGAGCGCGGCTCGACCCGCACGCCGTCGGCGGTCTCGCCGAACGGCATCAGCATCTGGCCGCGCGGCTCAAGGATGTCCAGCGTCGGCATGCGGAGTCGCGCGACGCCGGTGCGCCCGAAGCGGTTGGTCATGACCACCTGGATCGTGTCTTGCCCGCCCATCGGCACGCGACAGGCGAAACGGCCCGCGGAGTCGACCGGGATCTCGAGGCTGCCGACCCGGGCGCTCGCGGCGCCTCGGAACACCTCGTACAGGCGGGTCCGCTTCACCTCGGCGGTCATGCCGTAGACCTCGACGCGGCGGTTGAGCTCGCGCCCGTCCTCGCTGTCGTTGCCCGCCACCGGGCGCGCCTCGCCATGGCCCTCGACCACCAGTCGCCCGCGCGGGACACCATGACGCATCGCGAGGTAGTCCGCCACGGCCCCGGCCCGTAGCTGCGACAGCCGCCGGTTGGTTTCGCTCGTGCCGACGGAGTCAGTGTGCCCCTCGATCACCACGACCTCCCGCGGCGCGCTCAGGACCATGCGCGCCAGCCTCGCGAGCGCCTCCCCGGCGGCAAGGTTCAACTGTGCCTTGCCCGGCTGGAAAAACTCCCCGGGCAGGGTCATCGCGATCGCCGAGCCGCGATCCACGGCGACCGTGCGGCGCGGGCCCTCTACCACGGTCCCATCGTTGAACGCTATGCGGAGCTGGTAGGCGAAGACCTCGCCGCTGCGGGGCCGGCGCTCGTCGGCCACCCGGCCGTCCCACCTCACCCGCGCCGGCGGCGTCCCTTCACCCTCCATCGTCCGGACCACCTCGCGACGACCGTTCCGGATCTCGAGCCACCATTGAAGCACGCCGGTCGTGTCGCTCAGGTCGGTGGCGAAGGTGGTGGTCGAATCGCTTGCCTCGCCCGCGAGGCGAACGATCCGTTCGGCGGCGCGGGATTCCAGCCGGGCATCCACGGTGCGGACCGGTACGGCACGGCCGTTCACGACCACCGCCCCGCGGAAGGCATTGCCCGCCACATGGACCGCGTGCTCCATCGGATCGGTCACGATCGCCAGCCCCTCGCCCATCGGCTGACCGGTCTTCACGGTGTCGCGCTGGATGAAGACGCCGAACCTCACCGTCGCCAGCAATCCCGGTGAGACGTTCACCACCTGGGTGGCATCGTTCGTCGGCGTCGCCGGCATGCCGATGCGCGCGAGATCCAGCTTGAGCGCGCGCGGTCCGGATTCGAGATCCGGGATGTGGAACCGCCCTTCGGCGTCGGTCGTCACCTGGGTGCCGTCGTCGAGCGCGATGATCGCGCCGGCCATGCCGGATTCGGAGGCGCCCTGTCGCCCGTCGCGGTTGGCGTCCTCGAACACGCGCCCGAGCAGCGTGCCCCGGCCGAAGACCGCGTCCTCCTCGACGCGCACGACCGCTTCGGCACGGTTCGACACCCGGCAGCCGCCGCAGGCGTCCAGCGACAGCACGAACGCGGCGTTCCCGTAGGACCCGGGCGTGGCGCTCGCCCCCGGCGCGAGGGTCCAGCTCAGCGTGCGGTACCCGCGCTCTCCGGGCCCCGGAACGCCGTCGCCGTTCCCGTCGATGAACCCGGGAAGGGTGTCGAGCGGGAAGATCTGGACCCGCCCGTCGCCGGCGGGATCCCCGATCTCGCGCCCATCACGAGCGGCGCTGCCCTTGAGGTATCCGAACCGGGGCGGCAGTTCGTGGCGGATCTCGAGACTCGTCAGCGTGAGCGGCGAGAGGTTGCGGATCGCGAGGGTGTATCGCACCGGCTGGCCCGCGGCGATCCGGTCGCGCTCCGGGATCAACTCGAGCGCCACCGCCGAGCCCGTGTCGTCATCGCGATTCGTGACCGCGACGTCGGAAGGATTCTGCCCGGTGTAGTTGGCGTCGGTGCTCGCCGCCGGCCCGGTCACGATGGTGTACGCGATGTCGCCGTCGTCGAGGAAGTCGTCCACGCCGGTGACCGTGACGGGCTGCGACTTGTTCCAGTTGGCGGCGGTGAACGTCAGCGTCGCCGGGGCGACCGTACCCTCCGTGCTGTCGGAGGTCGCAAGACCGAAGGTGACGTCGGCGGCCGGCTGACTGGTGAGCCCCGCCGTGAACTGCGCCATGCCGCCGGCCTCGGTGGTCTCCAGGCCGGCGACGGGGCTGATCGTGAATCCGGCGACGTCGTCATCGGCGTTGCTGACCGATACGTTCGCGGGATTGAGACCGTTGTACCCGGGGTCCGCGCTGGTGGCCGGGGTGGTAAGGACGGAGTAGGCGACCGCGCCGTCCACGGCCGGGTCGTCCACGCCCGTCACCGTCACGGTCTGAGCGACATTCCATCCCACGGGGGTGAACGTCACGCTGGCCGGCGCGACGGTCCCCTCGGTAAGATCCGAGCTCGAGAGTCCGACCGTGACGTTGGCGGTCGGCTGGCTGGTCAGCACGAGGGTGAACTGAGCGGTGACGCCCGACTCGCTCGTGTTCAGCCCCGCGACCGGGGCGACC
Source organism: Candidatus Eiseniibacteriota bacterium (assembly GCA_046716125.1). Taxonomy (GTDB): domain Bacteria; phylum Eisenbacteria; class RBG-16-71-46; order RBG-16-71-46; family RBG-16-71-46; genus WS-11. The sequence goes on along the minus strand of JBKJXJ010000314.1, from coordinate 5,968 downwards.
GTGATGCCGGCGGCGTCGTTGTCGGTGTTGCTCACCGCCACGTTCGGCGGGTTGACCGTGTTGTAGTTGAGGTCGGTGCTGACTGCCGGGGCGGTGAGGACGTTGTAGGCGATGTTCCCGTCGTCGAGGAAGTCGTCCTGGCCGGTGACCGTCACGGTCTGCGGCAGGTTCCAGTTGGCGGCGGTGAACGTCAGCGAGGCGGGCGCGACCGTGCCCTCCGTCAGGTCGGAGCTCGAGAGAGCGGTGGTCACGTTCGCCGCCGGCTGGCTGGTCAGGGTGACCGTGAACAACGCGGTGCCGCCCGCTTCGGTGGTCACCAGGCCGGCCTGCGGATTCACGATGAATCCCGCAGCGTCGTTGTCGGCGTTGGTCACCGAGACGTCCGCCGGGTTCACGCCGTTGTAGCCCGGGTCGGTGCTGGCGGCCGGAGCGGTCACGATGGTGTAGGCGGCCGGTCCGTCCACCACCACGTCGTCCACGCCGGTCACCGTCACGGTTTGCTGCACATTCCAGTTGGCGGGGGAGAAGGTGAGGCTGGCCGGAGCCGCCGTGCCTTCGGTGATGTCCGAACTGGAGAGCCCGACCCCCACGTTCGCGGTCGGCTGGCTGGCGAGCACGACCGTGAACTGCGCCGTTCCGGCCGCTTCCGTGGTGACCAGCCCGGCCGTCGGACTCACGATGATCCCGGCCGCGTCGTTGTCGGTGTTGGTGACCGTCACGTCGGCGGCGTTCAGGCCGTTGTAGCCGGGATCGGCGCTGGTGGCCGGGGAGGTGACGATGCCATAGAGGATGTCGCCGTCGTCGAGGACATCGTCCACGCCGGTGACCGTCACGGTCTGCGCCACGAACCAGTTGGCGGCGGTGAAGGTGAGTCCGGCCGGGGCGACGGTGCCCTCGGTGAGGTCCGAGCTCGACAGGGCGATGGCGACGTTGGCGGTCGGCTGGCTGGTGAGCACGACGGTGAACGACGCGGTCCCGGCGGCCTCGGTCGTGACCAGGCCCGAGACCGGCGTGACGGTCGTCCCGGCCACGTCGTCGTCGGTGTTGGTCGCCGCCACGTTCGCGGGGTCGAGGCCGTGGTAGTTGGGGTCGGCGCTCACCGCCGGCGCGGTCAGGATGTTGTAGGCGATGTTGCCGTCGTCGAGGAAGTCTCCGACGCCCGTGACCGTCACGGCCTGGGCCACGTTCCAGTTCGCCGCGGTGAACGTAAGGCTCGTCGGCGCTACCGTGCCCTCGGTGCCATCGGAGCTCGAGAGCCCGATGACGACGTCCGCGATCGGCAGGGTGTTGAGCACCACCGTGAACTGGGCGGTGCCTCCCGCCTCCGTGGTGACCAGGCCCGCGGTCGGGCTCACGGTGATCCCCGCCGCGTCGTTGTCGGTGTTGGTCACCGCGACATCGGGCGGGTTGAGCCCGCTGTAGTTGATGTCCGCGCTGACGGCCGGCGCCGTCACGATGGTGTAGGCCACCGGGCCATCCACCGCCGGGTCGTCCACGCCGGTCACGGCGACGGTCTGGGGAGCGCTCCAGGTGAGCGCGGTGAACGTGAGGAGCGCGGGCGCGACCGTGCCCTCGGTCAGATCCGAGCTGGCGATGGAGATGGTGACGGTGCCGGCCGGCTGGCTGCTGAGCCGGACGGTGAACTGCGCGGTTCCGCCCGCCTCGCTGGTCACGAGGCCCGAGACCGGCGTGACCGTGACACCGGCCACGTCGTTGTCGCTGTTGGTGACCGCGACGTTGGCCGGGTTCAGCCCGCTGTAGCCCGGGTCGGAGCTCTCGGCGGCCGCGGTGAGGATGGCGTAGGCGATCGCCCCGTCCACCGTCGGGTCGTCGACACCGGTCACCGTCACCGTCTGCGCAACGTTCCAGTTGAGCGTGGTGAACGTGAGGCTCGCGGGGGCGACCGTTCCTTCTGTGTTGTCGGAGCTCGAGAGGCCGATGACGACGTTGTTGGTCGGCTGGCTGGTGAGCACCACCGTGAACGTCGCGGTCCCGCCCGACTCGGTGGTCACGAGACCCGCCTGCGGATTGACCGTGACACCGGCGACGTCGTTGTCGGTATTGCTCAGCGTGACGTTCGCGGGGTTCAGCCCGTTATAGCTGGGATCGGTGCTGGTCGCCGCAGCGGTCAGGATCGAGTACGCGATGTTGCCGTCATCCAGGAAGTCATCCACGCCGGTGACGGTCACGGTCTGCGCGACGTTCCAGTTGGCGGGGGTGAACGTGACGCTCGCCGGCGCGACCGTCCCTTCGGTGTTGTCGGAGCTCGAAAGACCGATGCCGACGTTCGCCGTGGGCTGGCTGGTGAGCACCAGGGTGAACTGGGCGGTCCCGCCGGCCTCGGTCGTCACCAGGCCCGCCTGCGGGCTGACGGTCACGCCGGCGACGTCGTTGTCGCTGTTGCTCGCGGTCACGTTGGCCGGATCGACGCCATTGTAGTTGGGATCGGCGCTGGTCGCCGGCGCGGTCACGATGGTGTAGGCGATCGCCCCGTCGATGGCCGGGTCGTCCACCCCGGTCACGGTGACCGTCTGCGCCACGTTCCAGCTGGCGGAGGTGAACGTCACGCTGGTCGGGACGACCGTGCCCTCGGTCAGGTCGGAGCTCGACAATCCGATGCTCACGTTCGCGCTCGGCTGGCTCCTCAGCACGATGGTGAACTGGGCGGTGCCGCCCGCCTCCGTCGTGACCAGCCCGGCCGTGGGGTTGACCGTGATCCCGGCGGCGTCGTTGTCGGTGTTGCTCACCGAGACGTTCGCCGGGTCCATGCCGCTGTAGGCGGGATCGGCGCTGGCCGCGGCCGCGGTCACTATCGTATAGGCCACCGTTCCATCCACCGCCGGGTCATCCACGCCGGTCACCGTCACCGTCTGCGCCACATTCCAGTTCGCCGACGTGAAGGTGAGGCTCGCCGGGGCGACCGTGCCCTCGGTGAGGTCGGAGCTCGAGAGCCCGATGCTCACGTTCGCGCCTGGCTGGCTCTGGAGGACGATCGTGAACTGCGCGGCGCCGCCCGCCTCGGTGGTGGTCAGCCCCGCGGTCGGGTTCACGATGATCCCGGCGGCATCGTTGTCGCTGTTGCTCACCGCCACGTTCGCCGGGTCCATGCCGTTGTAGACCGGGTCGGCGCTGGCCGCCGCGGCCGTCACGATGGTGTAGCCGACGGCCCCGTCCACCGCGGCATCGTCCACGCCGGTCACCGTCACGGTCTGCGCGACGTTCCAGTTGGCGGACGTGAAGGTGAGGCTCGCCGGTGCGACCGTGCCCTCGGTCAGGTCGGAGCTCGACAGCCCGATGCCGACGTTGGCCGTCGGCTGGCTGGTGAGCACCACCGTGAACTGGGCCGCCGCGCCGGCTTCCGTCGTCGTCAGGCCGGAGGTCGGATTGACGGTGATCCCCGCCGCGTCATTGTCGCGGTTGCTCGCCGACACGTTCGCCGGATCGAGGCCGCCGTAATTGGGATCGGCGCTGGTCGCCGGCGCGGTCACGAGGGTGTAGGCCACCGCACCGTCCGCCACGGCGTCGTCCACGCCGGTCGCCGTCGCGGTCTGCGCCACGTTCCAGTTGGCGGGTGTGAACGTGAGACTCGCCGGGGCGACCGTGCCCTCGGTGACGTCCGAGCTCGAGAGCCCGACGGTCACGTTGGCGGTCGGCTGGCTGGTCAACACGACCGTGAACTGCGCCGTGCCGCCCGCCTCGGTGGTGACCAGGCCCGACGTCGGACTCACGCTGATCCCGGCCGCGTCGTTGTCGCTGTTGCTCACCGACACGTTGGCCGGGTCCACGCCGTTGTACCCGGGATCGGCGCTGGTCGCGGCGGCGGTCAGGATCGTATAGGCGACAGCGCCATCCACCACGGCGTCGTTCACTCCGGTCACGGTCACGGTCTGCGCGACGTTCCAGTTGGCGGACGTGAACGTCAGGCTCGCCGGTGCGACCGTGCCCTCGGTGACGTCCGAACTCGAGAGTCCGATGCTCACGCTGGCGGTCGGCTGGCTGGCCAGCACGACCGTGAACTGCGCCGTGCCGCCGGCCTCGGTCGTGACCAGTCCGGACGTCGGGTTGACCGTGATGCCCGAGGCATCGTTGTCGGTGTTGCTGGCCGACACGTTGGCGGGATCCACGCCGTTGTAGCCGGGATCGGCGCTCACCGCCGCGGCGGTGACGATGGTGTAGGCGGTGTTGCCGTCGTCGATGAGGTCGTCCACACCGGTCGCGGTGACGGTCTGCGCCACGTTCCAGTTGGCCGAGGTGAACGTCACGCTCGCCGGGGCGACCGTGCCCTCGGTCAGATCGGAGCTCGAGAGCCCGATGCTCACGTTGGCGGTCGGCTGGCTGGTCAGCATCACGGTGAACTGGGCGGTGCCGCCCGCCTCGGTGGTGACCAGGCCCGAGGTCGGGTTGACCGTGATCCCGGCCGCGTCGTTGTCGGCGTTGCTCACCGAAACGTTCGCCGGATCGACGCCGGCGAAGTCGGGGTCGGCGCTGGTCGCGGCCGCGGTCAGGATCGAGTAGGCGACCGACCCGTCATCGATGGCGTCGTCCACGCCGGTCACCGTCACCGTCTGGGCGACATTCCAGTTGGCGGAGGTGAACGTCACGCTCGCCGGAGCGACCGTCCCTTCGGTCGGGTCGGAGCTCGACAGCCCGATGCTCACGTTGGCGGCCGGCTGGCTCTGAAGCACCATCGTGAACTGTGCGGTGCCGCCGGCCTCCGTGGTGGTCAGCCCAGCCGTCGGGTTCACCGTGACCCCGGCCGCGTCGTTGTCGCTGTTGGTCACCGACACGTTGGCCGGGTCGATGCCGATGTAGCTGGGATCGGTGCTGGAGGAGGGAGCGGTCACGACGGTGTACGCCACCGCACCGTCCACCACCACATCGTCCACGCCGGTCACCGTCACGGCCTGGGCGACATTCCAGTTGGCCGCAGTGAACGTCACGCTCACCGGGGCGACGGCGCCCTCCGTGGGGTCCGAGCTCGTCAGCCCGACGCTGACGTTGGCGGCCGGCTGGCTGGCCAGCACGACCGTGAACTGCGCCGTGCCGCCGGCCTCCGTTGTGACCAGTCCGGACGTCGGATTGACCGTGATGCCCGCGGCGTCATTGTCGGTGTTGCTGGCCGACACGTTGGCCGGGTCCAGTCCGTTATAGGCGGGATCGGCGCTGGTCGCCGCGGCGGTGACGATGCTGTAGGCCGCGTCGCCGTCGTCGACGAAATCGTTGACGCCGGTCACGGTGACGGTCTGCGCAACGTTCCAGTTGGCGGAGGTGAACGTCACGCTCGCCGGGGCGACCGTGCCCTCGGTCAGATCGGAGCTGGAGAGCCCGATGCTGACATTGGCCGTTGGCTGGCTCTGCAGGACGATCGTGAACTGGTCGCTCCCGCCGGCCTCGGTGGTGATCAGCCCCGCCGTCGGACTCACCGTGATCCCCGCCGCGTCGTTGTCGGTGTTGCTCACCGCGACATCCGCCGCGTTCAGCCCGCCGTAGTTGCCGTCGGTGCTGGTCGCCGCGGCGGTCACGATGGTGTAGGCGATGTTGCCGTCGTCGATGAGGTCGTCCACGCCGGTCGAGGTGACCGTCTGCGCCACGTTCCAGTTGGAGGAGGTGAACGTCACGCTCGCCGGGGCGACGGTGCCTTCGGAGACGTCCGAGCTCGAGAGCCCGATGCTCACATTGGCGGTCGGCTGGCTCTGGAGCGCGATGGTGAACTGCGCGGTCCCGCCCGCCTCGGTGGTGACCAGTCCCGACGTCGGACTGACCGTGATCCCGACCGCGTCGTTGTCGCTGTTGCTCGCCGACACGTTCGCCGGATCGAGGCCGCTGTAGCCGGGATCGGAACTGGTCGCGGCCGCGGTCACGATGGTGTAGGCCACCGCGCCGTCCACCACGGCGTCGTCCACCCCGGTGACCGTCACGGACTGCGCCACGTTCCAGTTGGCCGACGTGAACGTGACGCTGGCCGGCG
>JBKJXJ010000313.1:0-4392 GCA_046716125.1 Candidatus Eiseniibacteriota bacterium | reverse complement strand
GGTGTGGCTGCGCCGCCGCCAGTACGATCGCGCGCGCGAGCAGTTCGAGCTGGCCCAGAAGATGGACGCCAATCTCGCGCTCGGCTGGTGGGGGCACGCGGAGGTGCTGCGCCAGCAGGAGAAGTGCGGCGAGGCCATCCCGCTCTTCCAGAAGGCGACCGAGCTCGATAGGCGCTTCCCCGAAGCGCAGCTGGGACTGGGCGACTGTCTGATCGCGACCAAGCAGTTCGATCAGGGCGTCGCCGCGCTCTCGGTCGGTCTCAAGTGGGGCGCGAAGTGGCGGCCCCGGTTCCTCACGGCGCTCGGCCGGGCCGAGGAGTCACGCGACTCGCTTAGGGACGCCGGGATCTACTTCACGCGCGCGCGAGAGGAAGCCGCGGCGGACGCCCACGTCCGGCGCGAACTCGGCGACTTCTACTTCCGGCGCGGCACCTGGGCGCTCTCGATCCTCGAGCACGAGGCCGCCATGGCGCTGGACTCGACCGACGTCGAGACCCACTTCTCGCTCGGGCAGGCGCTCTACTACGACCAGCGCTACAACGACGCGCTCATCGAGTTCCTGTGGGTGACGCGCAGGGATCCTGAGTTCGCCCCCGGGCACCTCGCGCTCGGAAACCTGCTGTATCTGTCGGGCGCGGCGGACGCGAAGCGGTACGCCGAGGCGCGCGCGCCGCTGGAGATCTATACGAAGATGCGGCCGGAAGACCCCAAGGGCTGGAGCCTCCTCGGGCGGGTCGACTACTACGTCGGCCGCAAGGACGAGGCGGTGACGGCCATGCAGAAGGCGGAGTCGCTGGGGGAGAAGAGCAAGGAGATGTACACGGTGCTGGGGCGTATCTATGCCGAACGGAAGGACTGGCCCAAGGCGCTCGACTATTTCGGTCGCGGCGAGCCCACCCCCCGGGACCTCCTCCTGATGGGGCAGATGTACGTCTTCCAGGGCAACATCGACCGGGCGGACTCCATTTACGCCGCCATCATCGAGCGGGACTCGGCCACCGGCGATTCCCGGTTCGCCATGAACGAACGGGCCAAGCTCATCTTCCGCAAGAAGGACTATCCCGGGACGATCGCCGCGATGCAGCGACGAATCGCGCTTGACCCGAACAGCGGCGAGGCTTACTACTACATCGGTTTGTCCCATAAGGAGATGAAGCAGTACCCTCAGGCCGTTGCGGCGCTCCGGCAGGCCGCGACGATCGACACGGCGAAGGCGGATCGGTTTTTCTGGCTGGGCATCCTGTACGCGCAGATGGCCGCCCGGCCGGACGGCAGCATGCACAAGGACACGCTCCGGCTGGCGCGCGAGACGCTCACGCGCTCGGTCGAGCTCGATTCAACCAGCAAGAACGCCGGTGTCGCCAACCGGCAGCTCGGATTCTACCGGCTGCTGGAACGGGACTGGGACGGGGCGATCCCGAGGCTCGAGCGTGCGGTCGCGCTCAACGATCAGGACGTCCAGGCGCTGGTGTGGCTGGCACAGGCGTTTCAGAACTCCGGCAACCGTGGCAAGGCCAACGAATATTACAGGCGTGCGCTCACGCTCGATCCGAAGCAGGCGGATGCGCTGAAGGGTCTTGAGATCCTCAATCGAGGGGGGACTTCGGGCCCCAAGGGAGGAGCACAATGAAGCAGCGTCTGGTGGAGACCGTCGCGATCATCACCCCAAAGGGCTACCTGAGCGGCGGGGACGAGACCGACGAGCTGGAGCGTGCCATCAAGCAGCTTGCCGACGGCGGCAACAAGCACCTGGTCATCAACCTCTCCGAGACGCAGCACCTCAACTCGACCGCGCTCGGGGTCCTGATCTCCGCGCATTCGAGCTACGTGCGCCGGGGGGGGCAGATGAAGCTGTGCGCCGTGGACAAGCGCATCGAGAACATCTTCGTCATCACGAAGCTGTCCCTGGTCTTCGATGTGTTCCCGACCGAGCAGCAGGCGATTGCCAGCTTCACGGAGTCAAAGCCGGTCTAGCGTTTCGAAGCCGACGCGCGCGAGGAGGCCCGGTGTCCATCCGGCGCATGGAAGTCGAGGATGTCGTGATCCTCTACCCGAAGGGGAACTTCTTCGGCGACCAGGAGACCGACGACTTCCAGAGGGCGCTCATGGACGAGGCCGCGGTTGGGAATACACGGCTGATCCTGAACCTGTCGGAGTGCGTGGCGCTCAACTCGATCGCGATCGGCGTCCTGATGCGCGCGTACGCGAACTACAAGGGGCGCGGCGCCCAGATCAAGCTGTGCAGTCTGGGAAAGCGGCTGCACGATCTGTTCACGATGACCAGGCTGATCAAGGTGTTCGATCACCACGAGACCGAGCAACAGGCGCTCGCGGCGTTCGCGGAAGGCAGGAGTATCGCCGGCTGATCGGGTCGGCGACAGGTTGAAACCATCGCGGGTGGGAACGGCACGATCGCCGTTCCCGGCCCGGGACGGCGGGGTAGCTGGCCCGCTTTGAGACCTCCGGGTCGCGGCGCAAGCGGCGGATCCGGTAATGGAGGGACGTCACGCAATGAGCCGTTTCATCGTGCCCATGGGTTTCAGCCTTGCCGCGATCGTATCCGTTGCCATCTGGTGGTACCTGCCGCTGCTCGGGCCGGTCGGTGAGCAGGCGAAGCTGGGCGGCTGGCTGGTAGCCGGCCTGATCCTGCTCGCCATCCTGATGACGGCGTTCATCATCGAGCGCACCTGGAGCCTCAAGAAGGCGGCGGGACGCGGATCGCTGCCCGACTTCCTCAACAACGTGCGCAAGGCCCTCCACCGCGGCGACGTGACCGCCGCGATCCAGCTGTGCGGGCAGCAGCGTGGCTCGGCCGCCAACGTCATCCGCGCGGGCCTCGAACGCTACCAGCAGGTGCTGGCCGACGGCGCCCCCAAGGAGAAGATCGTCGCCGAGACCCAGGCCGCCATCCAGGAAGCCAACGGGCTCGAAGTGCCGCTGCTCGAGCGCAATCTGATCGCGCTGTCCACGATCGCCTCGATCGCGACGATGGTCGGTCTGCTCGGGACCGTCATCGGGATGATCCGCTCGTTCGCGGCCCTGGGGCACACCGGCGCGGTGGACGCATCGAAGCTCGCGATCGGCATCTCCGAAGCGCTCATCAACACCGCCGGCGGCCTGTTCGTGGCGATCGCCGGCATCGTCGCCTACAACGTGTTCGTGACGCGGGTGGACAACTTCAACTACATGATGGACGAGGCCTCTTACGAGGCCGTGCAGCTCCTCACCGCCGCCGCGACCGAGCGGAAGTAGCGGGGTCCGGCGATGCTCAAGAAAAAGCGCCGCATCGGCATCAGCATCGACATGACGCCAATGGTGGACGTGGCATTTCTGCTGTTGATCTTCTTCATGTGCACCACCCAGTTCAAGCCGCCGGAGAAGGACAAGATCACCCTGCCCGAGTCGAACTCGGAGATGAAGTCGCCGGAATCGGAGATCATCACGATCGCCGTGACCAAGGCGCCGAGCGTGAGGGTCATCTACCGGCAGGGTGGCGAGGAGGTGTCCCGCGAGATGCCGGCCGAGGCGGTGGCGACCGACTTTTCGACCGTGCTCTCGACTGCCCGGACGGCAAATCCCATGGCCCGGATCATCGTCAAGATGGACAAGGAAGCGCCCTACGGGATCATGGCGGACATGATGCAGGGATTGCAGGACGCCAAGGCGCCCCGATTCAACGTCCAGACCGACCTCGAGGGGAAGAGCGGCTTGTTCAGGCAGCCGGCCCCGAAATGACCGACGGAGGAGGCGAGTCCCGATGGGTGCCATAGACGCCCCACAGACCCGAAGCAGCGGCAAGAAGAAGGGCCATGGGTTTCACCGCCCCAAGCGACGGGTGGGGATCCGGATCGACATGACCCCCATGGTGGACGTGGCGTTCCTGCTGCTCATCTTCTTCATGGTCACCACCGTCTTCCGTACGCCCCAGGCACTTGAGATCAACCTCCCGCCCGACAAAGATGTTAAGATTGAGGTCGCCGAATCGAAGGTGTTGACGGTTCGAGTCCTCCCCGACGACCGGGCCTACTGGAAACGCGGGACCGACCCTTGGGCGCGGAGCGACGTTCCCAGTCTCGGCGCCGTGTTGATGCCCTTCCGGGGTAACAAGGAGCTGGTGGTGCTGATCAAGATCGACCGTGAAGCGAAGTTCAACAACATGGTGGACATCATCGACGAGTTGGATCTGGCGAACCTGACCCGCTTCTCGCTCGGCACCCTGACCCCGGACGAGAAGAAGGAGGTCGAGGCGCTGTGAGCACCCTGACGGCGAATGAAGGCGAGAGCCTCTTCGATTTCATGCCCTACGGGGCACCCGAGCTCAAAGAGGTCGCCCGGAAGTACATGTTCCGTGGCGTGCTGGTGGGGAGCGCCGGGTTCATGGCCGTGTTCATG
>JBKJXJ010000312.1:0-2682 GCA_046716125.1 Candidatus Eiseniibacteriota bacterium | reverse complement strand
CGCCTGCACCATCTCCTGGACGATCACCGCCGTGGCCGTCTGCTCGATGGTCAGGCCCTTGCGATTCCGGTAGGCCAGCGCGCGGGGCGAGACGGCCGAGGCCCACACCTGCGTGATCGCGTCCGCCATCCCGTCCCGCGGTACGTTCAGCACCGACTCCAGGACGCCGGCGAAGGAGTGCTGGCAGGAGTCCTCGCCCACCGCCGAGGAGCGCACGGCGAAGAGCCGTCCCTCCGGCAACGCAGCCGTGAGCTCGGAGACGAGCGCCGGCGGGACGCGGCCGTCGACGGCGCCGTCGAAGAAAAGGCGGGGAACGATCCAGAAGCGTGGGACGAGAAAGCCGTGCTGCTTCAGGCGGAGCAGGTTCCAGGCCTTGCCCCCGACCTCGCGAGGCGAAGTCGAGCGCAGCGAGACGTCGCAGGAGAGGATCATGACACTCCGTTCAGGCGAAGAGCCCGGCGAGGAGCACGGCCATCAGGAAGAGCTCCGCGAACGGCCGCAGGCGCGAGGAATCCGTGTCGCGGCGGAGGAGGAAGCGCAGGTGCGCGGCCTGCGCGATCACCCATCCGGTGCCTGCGCAGGCCAGCCAGGCGTGACGAAAGCCATGGACGCGGCCCAGGTACACGGCGAGGCCGAAGGCGAGGGTCTGGGCACCTGCCGCCAGCATGACCGCGCCGGCCGGTCCCAGGAGGCGCGAGTACGTGACGTACGCATTCTCGTCGCCAGGTGCCCGGATCTTGCGGGCAATCTCCCAGGCGAAGACCGGCGCCCAATACACGACGATGAGCGGCAGGACCGCTCCCGCGGCGAGGGCGCGCGGCCCACCGCCGTGCGCCGCCGCCGCGACCACGACGAGGTGCAGGAGCAGCACGGGGATCACCGGGTTGTGCGTGGCAAGGGTCAGCAGGAGCCGGGAACGCATCAGCTCCGGCACGAAAAACCAGCGGAACATCAGCAGCGCGTATCCGAGCACGCCGAGCGCGGTCCACAGTGCGAGGCCGGCGCCGATGTGGGCGGCGATGAAGAGTCCGCTGACGACGACGAGCGAGATTCGTATGTCCGCCTCACGAACGCGTCCCGACGGCACCGGCCGGGAGGGGAAGAGCCGCCGGTCGACGTCGAGGTCCTTCAACTCGTCCATCAAGCGCAGGACGAGCATCGTGGCGAGCACGCTCCAGGACCCCACCAGCATGCCCGCCAGCGTCGGCGCCGTGGGCCAACCGTGAACCCGGGCCAGCACCCTCGCGAAGCTGCCGTAGAGCATGACGGCCATGAGCAGCCGGACACCGACCGGGAACATCTCGCGCAGGTAGACGTGCATGCGCCGCAGGAAGCCCGGGATGGCCGGGGACGCGTCGGGCCACGGCCACGGGATGCGCACGACCTCGCCGGGCTCACGCACGGGCGCGCTCCCGATGTTGGTCGCTGGATCCACGCGCCACCACGGCAACGATGGAAAGCACCGCCACCGTCGTCAGGGCTACGGCTGGCCCATCGGCCTCCGCGGCTCGGAGCAGGAGGAGCGCGCCCAGTGGCACCGTGACGTTGTCGCTCCCGGCCGGCGACACCGCCTCGATTCCGGCCAGGAGGGCTCCGAGGCAGAGGGCGCGCACGATCGACTCCGTCGCGTCAAGCGACCCCGTCAGGCGGAGCGCTACGAACAGGCAGCCGAACGCGACCAGAAGGAAGGCGAGCGAGCCCTCGATCGTCTTGGCGTCACGGCCGACACGGAACCGGTGAGCGCCGTACCTCCGCCCGACCATGGCCGCCGTGGGGTCGGCGAGGGTCAGGACGAGGATGGAGGTCACGTACAGGTCGCGCCGGCCCTCGGCGGCCAGGTACACCACCACGACCCCCAGGCCGAACCACAGTACTCCCCCGGTGCGGCGTCCGACACCATGGACCGAAGCCAGCCCCGAACGCACGAGGCTTCCGCCGAGGACGGCCCCGAAAACTCCGCAGATGACGAAGACGGAGCGGGGATCGCTGAAGAACCAGGGGAACGCCGCCGCGGTGAGCCCCATGAGGACGTGGACGAGCTTGCGCGTCCACTCCGGTTCCACCGCGAACACGTGGTGAAGCGTCTCGGCCAAAACCAGGATCGAAGCGCAAAGGTAGCCCACCACGAGGACGGCCGAAAACTCCGCAAACGACGAAGACGGAGCGGGGATCGCCGAAGAACCAGGGGAACGCCGCGGCGGTGAGCCCCATGAGCACGTGGACGAGCTTGCGCGTCCACTCCGGTTCCACCGCGAACACGTGGTGAAGCGTCTCGGCCAAGACCAGGATCGCAGCGCAAAGGGAGCCCACCACGAGGACGGCCGAAAACTCCGAGCCGGCGATCACCGGGCCACCTCCAGGACGAGCCCCTGGTAGAAGAAGGCACGGGCCTCGCCGTGCAGGCGCGACGCTTCCTCGTCGCGCCCCTCGAGCCACTCCGCCATCGCGGTCGGACGCCGCCGCGCGGCCAGCAGGTTCCAGTACGCGAGGCGTGCCCCGGGTGCGGCCACGGGTCGGATGCGCTCCAGGAGGCCGTGGTAGGCGCCCAGGTCCATGTACTCGGCGTCGTCCGAGAGGGTGAAGGCGGCGATGCTGCCAGACGGCTGCGTCGCGAGCACCGATTCCACGGGCCCCAGCCGGAGCTCGAGCCGGTCGAGGCCCTGGCGGACGGCGTCGTGGAAT
>JBKJXJ010000311.1:0-2778 GCA_046716125.1 Candidatus Eiseniibacteriota bacterium | reverse complement strand
CGGATTCGACCGCATCCTCGCTCGGCAGGACGCTGGGACCGCGGAGAAGGTCCTCGATTTCTGCCCGGGGCCGGCCAAACTCTTCACGGGACCGGGCGACGATCTCCTCCCTGAGCTGCTGGCCCTCCTCCTGCTGGACTGGCGGCAGCATGGAAGTCGAGAGGTTGAAATCGAACTCGGCCCGCTCAACGCGCATGAGGGCCTGCCCGGTCCCAAGACTCTGCAGGTCCTTGGCGTCGAAGTGTGAAAATCCGTCCGCCAGCGACCTAGCATCCTGGTCACCGACGCGAAAGCAGACGCGGGCGTAAGGATTTGAGAGAACCGAGTTCAGGACATCCGCGCTGCGGCTTTGGATTTGCCGCAGGTCCTGGTGCGCTAGGACCAGTCCGAGGCGGTACTTCCGCGCTCCCGAGAGGATCTGCTCCATGGACGGCGTGACGAAGTTCTGGAACTCGTCGATGTAGAGGTAGAACGGCCGGCGCTCGGTGGCCGCAAGCTCCTGCCGGCTGATCGCCAGCTGGTGGAGCTTGGAGACAAGAAGCGTCCCCAAGAGGTAGGCGTTCTCCTCACCGATCGCTCCCTGGGAGAGACGGGCGAGCAAGATCTTCCCTTCGTCCATGAGCCGGCGCAGGTCCAGCTTGCTTTCTTGCTGCGCCACCATGAAGCGGATCGGCTTGGGGCGGAGAAAGATGTCCAGCCGGGTGAGGAGCGGCGCCTGCGGCTTGCCCGCAAGGAGCGGGAACTCCTTCTGCCAGTAGTAGACGACCTCGGGATCGCGGACAGTCTTCAGGTACTCGCGCCGGAAATCGGCCTCGACCAGGAATCGCCGCAGCTCCACCAGCGTCCCGCCGCGGTCGCTCTCGAGGATAGCAAGAATGGCGTTGCCGAGGACCGAGGTCATCTGGTCGCCCCAGCTCGTAGAGAGCCGCCGGAAGACCGCGACCAAGTCCGAAGCAAGGAGCGTGCGCTCGAGTTCTGAGTGGGCGGAGAGGATGTTGAAGCCGATCGGGTACTCGGCGTCGGCGGGGTCGATGAGGACCACGTCATCCAGCCGCTCCCGCGGCATCCGGCGCAGGATCTCGTCCACCAGGTCCCCGTGAGGATCGAGCACGACGAGCCCGGCACCCTGGCCGAGGTCCTGCAAGATGAGGCTCAGCATGAGCGTCGACTTGCCCGTCCCAGAGGCCCCGATGATGTAGAGGTGCCGCGAGCGCTGGTCCTCACTGAGTGAGACCTCGGCGCTCCGCCCGGCGTGCACATTCACTCCCAGCACGTACTCATGCCCGGCCGCGATGGCCGGCGCCGAGCGGGTCTTGCCGACTTCACGCACGAGCTTCTCGGCCCGAACCGAAGCAGAAGGCGGGTGGACGAGGGAGACCAGCTCCGAAGAGCTCAGGATCATCCCGCTCCGGCGGGTCATGCGCCCAAGGAGGTCCTGCTCGTGTCGGTCGTCGGGATAGTCGTCGTTCGACAGGGGAATCAGGCGGTTGCTGGGCGGATTGGCGAGGGCGTTCATGGCCCAACCGATTGAGCGGGCGATGAGCATGGCCCGCTCCGGGTTCCGGCTGCGTCCCGCGACCCGGACCACACAGGCGAAAAGCGGCCGCGAGATCTTCTCGCGCGCAAGAGCCGTGATCTCCGGAGCATCGAGGAAGAACGGGCTACCGCGCTCATCGAGCACCGCTCGCAAGATGCTCTCCGCCCACGCGTGCCGGACCGGCTGGAAGAGTACCTGGAGCACCCCGGCTTCTCCGTCTTCCAGATCCGAAAGCGCAGCCGCCACGCTGATCAGCGGATCGACACTGAAGCGGCGCTGGATGCGGAGTGGCAGCATGAACTCATCGGAGAGCCCGAACTCCACGACGACCGAATGCCCAGCCCCAGTCCCCCAGTGTCGGCTCAGGAATCCGTCCTCCGCAGACACCACCGCTTCCGGGAAGAATGCCTTGAGCTGTTGGGAGACAATCGGCAGGTCCAACTTGGCGCAGGCAAGCTGCACGGTGATAGAGGTCGCCGTCCCGACCAGTTCAAAACTGACCGGACCGCTGCCCCGAGGGAGCGCCAACAGAAACTGCTCCGCCGCCTCGACCGAGACGTCCGCCTCGACGGGCAAGGACACACGCAGTTCCGTCAGGGTGCCCGCGCCGTCGCTCGTTTCCGGCTCTGCTTCTTCGAGGTCGAGGACGGGCAGGTCAGTGTCAGCGGGCCCGCGCCCGAGCGCCCCGGCGATCCGCTCGGTGAGAGAACTGAGGAAGGTGGGCTTGCGCCCGTCATCGAGTGCGACACGCTGCGACCGTGCCCAGTGGTAGAGGAACGGCACGAATGGTGGTTCGAGGGCCACCGGATAGTCCCAAACCCGCCACCCGCGGCCGCGATTCTCCCAGCGGTAGAACTGCTGGGTCAGCAGCTCAACCGGGCTGACCGGCGCCGCCTCGTCTGCGGGCACCAGCGCCGAACTGCGAGCCACGTTCGATCCCCGCTCCTACATGAACCTGTAGAAGATCGGCTTACGCTCGTCCTCCGACAGACGCCGTGCACCCTTCTGCTCCGTCAGTCCGTCGATCGCTTCCATCATGGCGGAGTGCACCGCCGACTGGAACATCAGCATCGTGTCGGCGCGGTAGTAGGTCTCGGGGAGGAACCATCGCAGGTAGAGCCACCCGATGACCGGCAACGCGATCATGGCGCGCTCAGGCTGATAAAATCCCCCGTACGCCGCGATGGCCACGGCCCACATGACTAGCGCGATCGACGCGACGAGGGCCAGGGCCGGCAATG
>JBKJXJ010000310.1:0-7936 GCA_046716125.1 Candidatus Eiseniibacteriota bacterium | reverse complement strand
ACCCACACTCGATTTGAGTCGAACGGGATTTTGAGTTCAAAGAACGGGAGGGAACAACTAACGTTATCGTCGGCCAATCGCCACCATCACAGCTGGTTCGACCGGGTGGGCGAGTTGGCGCAGCAGCTCATGAATGCGCATGGTGGACGGTAGTTCCCGCACAGTTCCCGCACAGTCGGCGGCCCCGGTAGATGGTCACCCCGGTGCGGCGGCGAGGCGCGGATCATCGGGTTCGTGACCGAGCCGGACGCGCGCCCCGTGAGTCCGGGGGCGAATTCCTGCTGGAGCGGGCGTCCGGACGGGCGTAGATTCAGCTCCGCGCGTATGCGAGTTCCTATCGTTTCGCAACCGTCAAGAAAGTCTGTGACGCATGATGTTCTCCTGCGTCCTATCTGGAAAGTGCTCCACGTCCGAAAGCCATCCACCCGAACGGGAGGACCTCCCATGTTTCGACGCCTCGCGCTATTGACTGTCCTGACCTTGGTATCCAGCTTCCACACGGCGCATGCAGACATCACGACCGGCCTCGTCGCCCGCTACCCGTTCGACGGCGACGCAAACGACGCCAGCGGAAACAACAATCACGGTTCACTGGTGGGTCCGGTGGTTTCGACGACCGACCGCTTCGGGTTGCCCAACCGGGCCTATTCGTTCAACGGCTCGAATACGTACATCTTGGTCCCCGGGTCACCCAGCTTGAACTCACCGGCAACGGGGTGCACGCAGGCCGGATGGGTGTTGCAATACGGTGTGAGCCAGGTAGGGTCGGGCTTCAATCCGCTCATCATGAAGAGCACAGAGGTCGGGAATGCGTTCATGTACCGCATGGTCACCAACCCCACCTACTTTGGCGCCGCATTCAACAACTGGAACACGCACCTAAGCGCTGGACAGGCCACGCCACTCAACGAGTGGCACCACTTCGCGACGGTGTTCAACGGCTCGACGATCAAATTCTATTACGACGGTGCCCTGCTCGGCTCCCAGAACATGGTGATGACTATCGCGACCGATAATCGCGCTCTGACAATCGGCGCCGATGTACCCGGTATCCTCGAGATCTTCAACGGCAAGATCGACGATGTGTGCATCTACAATCGCGCGCTCACCGACGCGGATATCACCGAGCTCTACAACCAGGGGACGCCGACCGCCGTGTCGGGGTCGACGCCGTCGTTCTGGCTGGGACACAGTTTCCCAAATCCGATGAGTGCCGGGAGCCGAGTGGAGTTCTCGCTCTCCTCTGCGGAGAACATCCAATTGGATGTCTTCGATGTCGCGGGACGGCGCGTGCGCAGTCTAGAGTCCGGTGTGCGCGCGGCGGGCCAGCACTCAGCGAGCTGGGATGGCCGGGCCGAAGACGGCAGTCAGGCGCCGTCGGGCGTGTACGTCTTCCGGCTCAAGAGCGGCAATCACAAGCTGACCACCCGGATGGTTCGCGTGCGCTGATATGGATCGAGAACGAGCACAGTTCGAGCACAATTGCGGATCAGAGCCACGATGCGTGATTTGGACCGTCCGCCTAACCGCTTGCAACCTGGTGCCGGAGGC
Organism: Candidatus Eiseniibacteriota bacterium; assembly: GCA_046716125.1. GTDB lineage: Bacteria > Eisenbacteria > RBG-16-71-46 > RBG-16-71-46 > RBG-16-71-46 > WS-11. The sequence goes on along the minus strand of JBKJXJ010000310.1, from coordinate 6,385 downwards.
GGGGGTCGAACCCGCACGAGGTTTGAGCCTCACGGGATTTTGAGCAGGGACATTACGTGAGCACCATCGGATACTAATGGTGCAAGCCGTGCCCGATCCATCACAAGCGGGGTTGCGCCAGGAACCTGTTCGGGCCGATCGCGACCGATGATGGCCGATGGTTCTGGCACAAGACTGACACAGTGCTGGCCCCCAGCGGTTCCGGATGTTCAACGCGTTCTGGCTGGCGGAGGCGGAAGTGCCGGTGCGCCCGGCGAACTTCGCTCCGGTGCGTACGCAGGACGCCGCAGGCAAGGACGTGCGCGCCGCCCTGGTGGGCGATGACAAGCGCGAGCCTGCGGCTGGTGCGAGATCAATGTGCGCGGCTCGGGACTTCCGGACATGGCGGAGATCGCCAGTGTGACCGATCAGCCGGGATACCCGGTGCCTCGTAGAGCTGGGCCTGCGTGAGACTGTATTCTGTCGACCAGCAGCATGGGCCGGATCTGAGACGTCCAGCGCGAGGGCACAAGTGGTCGCAGAGATCGACGGAGCCGTCCGAACATCGCTCACCGACTTCTTTCGGTCGGCCCGTAACACCCGGTGGCAGGGGCGCGAACGCGAGGCGGTGAGCCTCTATGCCTTTGGGTTCCTACTGAAGCACTGTGCCCCCGGCCGGCTGCTCCACGATCCGGCGCAGATCGGCATCGAAGTCGCGGTGCCGGGGGTCAGTTCGACCAACCTGAAGAAGCAGGTCTGCAAGGACCTCGTCATTTGGCCCGCGCCTGGGATGACCTGCTGGGATGATCGCCGGGCCCCGACGAAGGTGCCGCTGGCGATTCTTGAGTGGAAGGTCACCCCGCAGGCAGCGGCGGAGCATTCTAAATACGACCTGGACTGGCTGGCCCGCTTCTCGTCCGAGCACCGCGATGTCACCGGATTCGCGGTGTCGCTCGTCCTCGGCGGCGACGGGCACCTCGGGGTCCAGCGGGTCCGGAGGGGGCGGGTTCAGGCGGGCTGGTTGCGGTTGGAGGGGGGATCGTCAATCGGCGACGATCTCCCGGGTCGCTGGGAGTCCGGATCATAGTCGAGGCGCCCGACGGGGCGTACGGTCGCCGCCAATGAGCCCCGGTCAGTTCGCTGACACTCACGCAACGAGTTCTCCGGAGAACGTGGCGCGGGTCCAGTGCCACGCAGCGAAATCGAGATTGCGCAGGCGATGCGAACGGGAGGATCCGATCCCATGGAACCACCGATCAGAAGGTCGCTCCGCGGGAAGCCCATCCCCGCCGCGCTTGCCACCACGCACCACATCGCGTTGGAGGGTAGTAGGATCCGGCACTTCGAGCAGCCGCTAGTCGATCAGTTGTCCCCCACCGACCCACTGCGCTTGGGCTTGGTAGCTTCAGATCCCGATGTTCGCGAGGCTCTTGGGCAGTTGAAGGTCGCGAGTGATGAGAGGCTCCGAACGCTTCAACTGGCGGGCACATCCCCAGAAGGTGCCGATGCGCACAGGGGGGCGGTGCGATTTCAGCAAGCCATCTACGAAGGGGTTCTCCTACCCGCGATTCTCAAGGCAGAGCAGGGGCGCCGGATGCTGCTGGCGTTGACTCGGCCGGACCGCGCGGCGATGGCGACGGCGGCGGGGCGGCCCCTGGACCTCGATACCCGGCTGGCCCTTGAGAGGGTGCTGAGCCGCATGCCTTTGGCCAAGGACGCGGCTCTATGGAAAGTCCGCGCCGCCGGCGCTGTCGGGTACCTCGTTGCGGCCATCAGTCACGAGGTGGCGCGCATCCGCGCTGAGCGTGAGGGTGGGGCGGTGGCCAGCGGGCGGGACCTCGGGGTCTACGAATTTGTGCAGGCGCGGCCGAGGAGCGGGCAGCCGGCTTCTGTGTGGTGGGCGGCGCTTCACAGCGAGTGGAACGCAGCGCGTCCCGACCCGTACTTCCGCACGGTACGGGCCTTCCAGGATGCTTTCCGCCGAGGCCGGCGAGGGACTAGCGAGAAGTCCTACGAGGACGCGCGCGTCCTGAGTTCGCTCGAACAGCGGACCGCCGACCACCAAGCGGCGCTCGAGGCGCTCGAGCAACTCGTCGCAGCTGCGGAACTGACGCCCGCGACGCGAGCCACGCTCGCGGCCGTGCAGCGCGGTGAGGATCCCCCGCGTTGGGCCCGCCAGGATCTCGTCGACAGGCTGCGGAAGGCCGCCGCGAAGAAATCCTGACCGGGCGGCTACGCTTCGCCGGTTTTCGCTCCTTTCCTAGGTAGAAGGTCCCCGCACAAGGGCGGGGGCCATGCCTGGGAGGGAGTGGAAATGTCTTGGCGGCTTGAGGCGTTACTTCTTGCGACTGGCCCTGATGGCCGAGAGGTGCCCATCGCCCGGACGCGCGCCCCCGAGGCCGTACGTGGCCTCGGCAACGTGCTCGTCGACGAAGCTCGCGCGGAGGCTCGGGCGCTGCGTCGCCTGGACCCACTGTTGGGCCGGATCGGCGGGGCCGAAGCGCGGCGTCTGGCCGCGGTCCTGCGGACTGTCACACAGGGCGACGACCCCGACTCCGCCTTGAGGCTGCTGAAATGAGCGGCGCGACCCTACCCCACCTGTTCGCGCATGCCGAGCACACGGCCGAAATGGAGGCGAGGGCTGCGCGCGTCACGTTGAATACCCAGTGCAGGGGCAGCCCGAGCTGTCGCGCACCGCCCCACGCACCGCAATCAACAGACCGAATCTCTCCGTACGATGGCCGCGAGTAGCTACTCGCAAACAGCGTGACCCCGGTGGGCCCGGGGTCACATGAACCCAGAACGAACTTAGGAGGAACTATGACTGCGAAGAAGGTAGCGCCGCGTGGCGCCTCCCGCAAGTGGAAGGAGCGCAAGGGTTCGGGCGCGATTCGAACCTGGGAGCTGGGAATGACGGTCGAAGGTCGATTCCGGGAGTGGAAGCCGGGGAAGTTCGGAGAGTTGTTGGTGCTCGAGACCGCCGAGGGCGAGGAGGCGTTTGCAACGCCGGCGATCCTGGCCGACCGGCTGAGGGGCGTCGAGGCCGGAACCTTCCTGCACATCGAGTGCCTTGGCAAGACGAAGGTCAAGGCCGGCGAGGCCTGGAACTTCCAGGTCATGGAGGCGGACGACGACGGGGAGGCCGACGGTGAAGTCGTGGCCTCCTGAATTCGTGTTCACCATCGGGCGGAGAAGGTGCGGGGTTCGGGGGGGATGGCATCCCCCCGACCCGTGCCGGGAGGCCTCGGCATGAGCACGAATGCACTGCTCGAGGCGGCGCTGTCGTATGCCACACGGGGCTGGCACGTCTTCCCGTGTCTTCCGGGCGGGAAGTTGCCGCTCACCGTGCATGGCTGGAAGGACGCCACCCTCGATCAGGCCGTGATCGAGCGGTGGTGGACGGAGCACCCCGACAGCAACGTCGCGGTGGCCACCGGGCCCTCGTCGCTGGTGGTGGGCGACTTCGATGGTCGCCATGGTGGGATGCAGACGTTGGCGGAACTGGAGGCGCAGTTCCCGGTCCTGCGGACGGCGCCGCGTGTGCAGACCGCTGACGGCGTCCACATCTGGTTCACCGGCAGCTTCAAGAGCAAGGCCACGGGCCGACCGGGGTTCGAGGTGAAGAGCCAGGGTCGCTATGTGCTGGCGCCGCCGTCGGTCCACCCAGACGGACCGGTCTACTTCTGGGTCGCGGAGCTCAATGGTGAGCCCCCGCCACCCTTCCCGACCGAGCTGACGATCCGGTGGAAGCCGATCAAGAAGAGGCCGACCGCGTGGGCCGACAAGGCGTTGGGCGCTGAGATCGCAACGCTCGCGGCGACGCCCGAAGGCCGGCGAAACGAACAACTCAACAAGAGCGCCTTCAACCTCGGGCAGATTGTCGCCGCCGGCCACCTCGAGCGCGGTCGCGTCGAAACGGCGTTGTTCGCCGCCGCCGCCGCCAACGGATACCTCGAGGATGACGGCGAAGAGGCAGCACACTCCACGATCCAGAGCGGACTGGACGCCGGCGCCCAGAACCCGCGGGATCCGAAGCAGAATGCGGCTCGCGGGCCCGGAGGCCTGCCGACGCCGCCGGCGAAGATCGATGCCGAGGCCGCCCCGGACTCCGTCGCGAACGGAGGTCGGACTGCGCCGCAGTGGCTCCGCGACACCGAGCCATGGGCGGACCCCGTGGCCGGCGCCGAGATGGCCGACGAGATCGAGCAGGTGTTCCAGCGCTTCGTCGTGCTGCCCGCTCACGCGGACATCGCGATCGTGCTCTGGGCGATCCACGCCCACGCGCACGACGCCTTCGAGATCTCGCCCATCCTGGCCATCCAGTCGCCGACCAAGCGGTGCGGCAAGACCCGCTTGGAGCAGGTGATCGCGGCGCTGGTGCCGCGGCCTATGCTGACGAGCAACTTGTCCTCGGCCGTCCTTTATCGCGGGGTGGACGCGTTCCACCCGACGTTGCTGGTGGACGAGGGCGACTCGTTCCTGAAGCTCAACGAGGAGTTGCGCGGCATCATCAACTCGGGTCACAACCGCTCGGGTGCTCAGGTCCTCCGGTGCGCCGAGCCCAACTTTGAGCCGCGCATCTTCAGCACCTGGTGTCCGAAGGCGATCGCGCTCATCGGCCGGCTCCCGGACACCATCGAGGACCGGGGCGTCATCATCCCGCTCCAGCGGAAGCGACGGGACGAGCAGGTCGATCGCCTGCGCGGGGATCGGCTCCAACATGAACTGGAGCCGTTGCGGCGGAAGGTGGCCCGCTGGGCCCAGGACCACCTCGAGCCGCTCGCCGCGGCCGACCCTGATGTCCCGATGACCCTGAACGACCGCGCCGCCGACAACTGGCGCTGCCTGATCGCCATCGCCGACCTGCTCGCGGGTCACTGGCCCGAGAGGGTCCGACGGGCGGCCGTGGCCCTGTCGGGCGCTGCCGAGGAAACCGAGGAGGCTGGCGAGCAGTTGATCGCCGACCTCTACGCCCTGTTCCAGGAGCAGGGGGAGAAGCTGAGCAGCGAGGAGATCGTCCGCCTGCTCAAGGGGCTCCCGGAACGGCCGTGGTCCGAGTGGAACGACGGCCGGGGGTTCACCCAGCGGGCGCTGGCCACCCTGCTCAAGGGCTTCCGCGTCGAGTCGCGGAACCTCAAGCTCGCCGACGGGAAGGTCAGGAAGGGGTACCACCGAGATCAGTTCGAGGATGTCTTCAGTCGTTACACCCCCTTGAATGCCACTTCAATCCGCTACTCCGCTACCGACCGCATGGACACACGTGCAAACGGCAATTTCGCGTCCGCTACCGAAGCGCAAGGTAGCGGAGGCGAAAACGCGGTTTCGACCAATGATGACGCGGCTGGTAGCGGAGTAGCGGATTCGACCCTGCTTTTGGGGGCGGACGCGGTTCGGGACAGCTCGCAGGAGGAGGGCGTGCCCACCCCCGAGGAGCAGACATGGATGGCGTGAAGCTGCTCGCCCAGGCGCGCGACCTCGGGTTCCGGGTGACGCTGAAGGGCAGCACGCTCGTGGTGCGCGGCCCGAAGGACCAGGAGGCGCTCGCCCGGCGTCTCATCCAGGCCAAGCCGGAGGTCGTGGCGGCGTTGCAGGAGGAGGCCGCCCGGCGGGCGTTTCCGACGCCGGCCACCCTCTGCCCGCAATGCAACGGGCTGATGTTCTGGCGGCGGCATCATGGGCACTGGCTGTGCGCGACCTGCCACCCTGCGCCGAACCCGGACGTCGTGAGGAAGACCGTGGTGGTGGCCCTGCAGCAGGAGCTCATGCTCCCCGGCGAGGTCATGCAGGCCCTGGACGCTCACGGATGGGAAGCGGTGGAGGGCGTGGAGTTCCCGTCGGATCACGAGGTGGAACGGTCGACGATGGGGGGCACCGATGGCTGCTGATCCCGCCGCCCTGGTGCGCACTGCGCTCGCCGACGCCGCAAGGCTCGGTGCCATCACACCCGACCAGGTGGAGGTGCTGGCCGTGCACCTGGCGGGAGCGCTCAGCACCCAGACGCCTGCGACCCCCGCGGTGCAGCCCCCCGCGACCGACGCTGACTTGCTCACGGTCGCCGAGGCGGCGGCCCTGCTCCGGGTCTCACCGAGGTGGCTCTACCGCCACGCCAAGACCCTGCCATTCGCCCGCAAACTGTCCCGCAAAGTGCTGCGTTTCTCGCGGGCTGGGCTCGCCCGCTGGCTTGCAACGAAACGACTATGACCAAGCGCTCACCGCAAGGTAAGACATGCCCCGTGCCGGGGGGCCGGCAGGAGGGGGGCGATCCGTCGTGATCAAGGTGGTGCATCAGGGCGGTGGTGAATCGTGCGAAACGCTGCCACAAGCCAAGCTGCAGAAGCAGGCCGTAAAGGCCCGCGGCCTCGGCCGGATCTACAAGCGCGGAGGGGTCTGGTGGATCCAGTACTCC
>JBKJXJ010000309.1:0-3644 GCA_046716125.1 Candidatus Eiseniibacteriota bacterium | reverse complement strand
GCCCAGGCCCAGCCCCAAGACGTCGGGAACGTGGAAGTCGTCAAACAGAAGGTCGCCGAACGCATCATGCTCAAGGGCGCGGGGGGCAACATCGGCCTTTCCCTGGGGGAGGACGCGGTCTTCCTGGTCGACGACGAATACGCGCTCTGCGCTTGATCGCTCGATGGCGCCTACCACGAGCAGGGCGCCGAGCTGGCCTGGGAGGGGCTCGGCCAAACGGCGGAGGCGGCAAGGTTGCTCTCGGACGCAGACCCCTCCGCGCCGCGGTCGCCCGCGCTCTCGACCCGCCCTACGCCGTGCTCGCGCGCCGCCTGGTCGAGCGGGTCGGCATCGCGGCCGTGACGGGTTGATGAGCCGGCAGAACTTCGATCGTCTGGTGGCGCCGCCGCGAATCGTGGTCCCGGCAGGGCTCACGCTATGATCACGCTGGATGTCCCTCGCGGCCGGTGCACGCCTCGGCCCTTACGAGATCGTTGCGCTCCTCGGCGCCGGCGGGATGGGCGAGGTCTACCGGGCACGCGACACGCGGCTCGACCGCACCGTGGCGGTCAAGGTCCTGCACCCGCACCTGGCGGAGGACGCGGACCGGCGTGCGCGCTTCGAGAAGGAGGCTCGCGCCGTCTCCGGGCTGAGCCATCCGCACGTCTGCGCGCTCTTCGACGTCGGGACGGCGGACGGCGTCGCGTTCCTCGTCATGGAGTACCTGGAGGGCGAGTCGCTGGCCGAGCGGCTTCTCCGCGGGCCATTGCCCCTCGACCAGGTGCTGGTGGTCGGACAGCAGGTCGCCGACGCGCTGGACGCCGCGCACCGCCGGGGCGTGGTTCACCGCTACCTAAAGCCCTCGAACGTGATGCTCACGCGGGCGGGCGCGAAGCTGCTCGACTTCGGGCTCGCCAAGTCGGTGGATCGGGGACCGGCGGCCTCCGCGGACGCGGACGTCGACGTGGAGACGCGGAGCCGACACTTGACCTCGCCCGGCGTCGTGCTCGGGACGTTCCAGTACATGGCCCCCGAACAGCTCGACGCGCGCGAGGCGGACGCGCGCACGGACGTGTTCGCGCTGGGCACGCTCCTCCATGAGATGGCCACGGGGCGAAAGGCCTTCGACGGACGGAGCCAGGCCAGCCTGATCGCGGCGATCATGGAGCGGGACCCGCCGCCGCCCTCATCCCTTCAGCCGCTGGCGCCCGCGGGCTTCGACCATCTCGTGCGCCGCTGCCTGGCCAAGGATCCCGAGGAGCGATGGCAGAGCGCGCGCGACGTGCGGTTCGCGCTGGAGTCGATCGCGGGTGGACCCACCCACACGGGTGACGTTCGCCCCCCGCCGTCGCGCCGCGCGGCTGCGCTCGCCGCCCTCGTGGCTGCGGTGGCGACGGGACTCGTGCTCGGCGCGATCGCAGGCGCGCGCCTGGCGCGGCCGACGGCAACCCCACAGGTGGCCGTCCGGTCCGCACTCCTCGCCCCGGCGGGCGCGGAGCTGGGCCCTTTCGCGCAGGTGGCCCTCTCTCCGGACGGTTCGCAGCTCGCGTTCGTCGCCGCTCGCGATCGCCGGCCGACGCTCTGGATCCGCCGCCTCGACGCACCCGAGGCGCGTGCGCTGCCCGGCACGGAAGGCGCCGCGTTCCCCTTCTGGTCGCCTGACGGACGGTCGATCGCGTTCTTCGCGCAAGGCGCCCTCAACCGCATCGACGTCGCGGGCGGGGCGGTCCGGAGGATCTGCGAGGCTCCAACCGGACGCGGCGGGACCTGGCTGACCGATGGCACGATCCTCTTCACCCCCACGGCCATCGCGGAGGGCCTCCACCGGGTCGCCGCGGGCGGCGGCGAAGCCTCGACATTCACGCAGCTCGACGGCTCCCGGCACGAGATCAGTCATCGCTGGCCGGCGCTCCTGCCCGACGGCCGCCATTTCGTGTATTACGCGATGGCGGCCGGCCGCGATCGGGGCCTCTACCTGGGCTCGCTCGACGGCGCGCCGCCGCGCCTGCTGGTCCCGCAGGCCGCCTCGAACGCGGTGTACGCCGCGGGCCATCTCCTGTTCGTGACGGACGGTGACCTGATTGCGCGCCCGTTCGACCTGCGGAACCTCGCCTTCGCGGGAGAGCCGGCGGCCCTGGCGGAGCGCGTGGCCTACAACCAGCCGTTCCGGTGGGCCGACTTCTCAGCCGCGGCGGACGTCGTGGCATACCGGCCGGAGACGCAGCGCATGTCGCGCCTCATCTGGGTCGACCGCTCCGGCCACGAGACAGGGCAGGTGGCGGCGGAGGAGGCGTACTACCAGAGGCCGGCCCTGTCCCGGGACGGCCGGCGCCTGGCCGTGGTCCGTCTCGATGCGCGCACGCAGGACGGCGACCTCTGGGTGCACGAGACCGACCGTCCCGGCGGTGTGAGGCTCACAACCGGTAGCGAGGTCTTCTCTCCCGCTTGGTCTCCGGACGGCACGCGTCTCGCCTACACGTCGACGCGCTCCGGCGTCGGGAACCTCTACCAACGCGACCTCGCGGGCGCCGAAACGGTTCTGCTGCAGTCGGAGGACTTCAAGCTGCCGAACGACTGGTCGCCGGACAGCCGCTGGCTGCTCTTTCAAGGGCAGGCGCAGCGGACGAGCTGGGACCTCTGGATCCTGCCGCTCGATGGCCACGGCAAAGAGCGGCCATTCGTGCAGACCCCGGGCCTGGACGGCAGCGGCCAGTTCTCGCCGACGGGTCGCACGGTCGCCTACGTCTCCTCCGAGTCGGGCCGGCAGGAGGTGTACCTCCGCGACTTCCCGGGCCCGTCGGCGGTGCAGCGCGTGTCCTCCGAAGGCGGCCAGGGCGTGCAGTGGCGCGGCGACGGCCGGGAGCTGTTCTACTTCACCCTCGACGGGACGCTGACGTCAGTGGACGTGACCGAGGGTCCGCCCCGGCAGGTGGGAATGGCGCGGCCGCTCTTCAAGTCGGACGTCACCCAATTCGGCATCGGGGCCGTCAATTACGACGTCGCCCCGGACGGGCAGCGCTTCCTGCTGGCGTCCCCCACGGGCGACCCCGCTCCGGCAGTGGTCATGCTGGTCGCGCACTGGCCGACGCTACCCCCGCCGCCGCCCGATCCCTGAGCTCGTCGATCGAGATGATTCTTTCCGGCCACGGCGCGGTCGGCGACACGGGGCTGCTCTCCCATACGCTGTCTCTGCTCGGCGCGCGGGAGGCCAATCCGTAGTACAACCGCGGCGCTTGGACACGCGAGGCAAAGGCGCGCCGGGGCGCCTCGGCCCCTTCGACGCCACCATGATCGTCATGGGCGGTATCGTGGGCGCGGGGATCTTCATGAACCCCCACGTGGTGGCGCGCCGCGTCCAGGGCCCGGGCCTGATCCTTTTCGCCTGGGCCATTGGGGGGGTGATCGCCCTGCTCGGCGCGTTCATCTACGCCGAGCTGGCCGAGCGGAGACCCGCCGCGGGCGGACAGTACGCGTACATCCGCGAGGCCTTCCACCCGCTCGTTGCGTTCCTCTACGGCTGGACGCTGCTCCTCGTCGTGCAGAGCGGCGGCATGGCCGCGGTGGCCATGACCTTCGCCCGCTACGCGCTCGATCTCGCCGGTCCGATCGCCGCCGAAGGCGCGGTGGCGGCCGCGGTTCTCTGTGCTCTCACCCTCGTCAACTGC
>JBKJXJ010000308.1:0-5708 GCA_046716125.1 Candidatus Eiseniibacteriota bacterium | reverse complement strand
GGATTCATCGGGTCCCACGTCTGCGAAGCACTTCTCGACAAAGGCGATGAAGTCTGGGCTCTGGACGACCTGTCCACGGGTCGCGTGGAAAACCTACGGACGTTCGAGCGCAATGACCGCTTCCGCTTCCTGGAAGGCACGGTCCTGGACGTCTCGGTCGTCCACGGATTGGTCGCCCAGTGCGATCGGGTCTTCCATCTTGCTGCTGCAGTCGGGGTCAAATACGTCCTCGAGAACCCACTGCGCTCGTTGATCACGAACATACGGGGCACCGAGGTGGTGCTCGAGGCCTGTGCGGAGCACACGCGCCGCGTGATCCTGTTCTCCAGCAGCGAAGTCTACGGGAAGGGTGTGAGCGTTCCGTTCGCCGAGGACGACGATCGCGTCATGGGGCCGACCCACAAGCTGCGCTGGTCGTACGCGTGTGGTAAGGCCGTCGACGAGTGCGTCGCCCAGGCCTACTGGCAGCAGCAGCAGTTGCCGGTGACGGTCGTCCGCTGCTTCAACACCTGCGGGCCGCGGCAGACGGGTGCGTACGGCATGGTCATCCCGAGCATGGTGCTGCGCGCGCTTCGCAACGACCCGATCATGGTCTACGGTGACGGCGAGCAGTCGCGATGCTTCTCGGCCGTGCAGGACGTCGTGCGTGGAGTCCTGCTGCTGGCGGACGACGAGGCGGCGATGGGCGATATCTTCAACATCGGGACCGACGAGGAGGTCACCGTCAAACAGCTTGCCGAGCGGATCAAGGCCAAGTGCGCCAGCTCGTCGCCGATCGAGTGCGTGCCCTACGAGCAGATCTACGGACGCTCGTTCGAGGACATGCGACGCCGGGTCCCGGACCTCTCCAAGATCAGACGCTTCGTCGGGTACCGCCCCGAGGTCCGCCTTGACGCGCTGCTCGATAGCGTCACGCGCGACACCTGCGAGCAGATGGGGCGCCCGATTCCCGTGGGGATCACCGGCGCCTGATCGTTCCGGCCGTGAACTGAATCCTCTCGTCGACGTGCCGGCCCTCGCGCTCGCTCTTGCCCTCCTGCTTGGCCTCGCCCTGACGCCGCTCGCCAGCCGCGTCGCCTGGGCGGTCGGGTACCTCGATCACCCCGAGGCGCGCAAGCTCCACACCGCCGCGACCGCGCTGCTCGGGGGAGTGGGGATCTTCGTCGCCGCCCTGGGCGCGTGGCTTCTCAGCGGACCCGCCCGCCAGGGCGAGCTCGACAGCAAGGTGCCCTACCTCCTCGGCGGCGCGCTCATCGCCGTGCTCCTTGGTCTCTGGGACGATCGCTTCGGCATGCCGGTGATCCCCAAGCTGGCCGGCCAGACCGCGGCCGCCGCGGTGCTCCTCGCCTCGGGGGCGATTCCCGACCTCCATCTCGGCCCGGCCGCGAACGTCGTGCTGACTCTGGTCGTGCTGGTCGCGCTCATGAACGCGGTCAACTTCCTCGACAACATGAACGGGGTCGTGGCCGGGCTCGCCGCGATCGCGCTCCTCGCCTTCGCCTGGGCGTCGCTCGAGCGCGGGGCCTTCGGCGTCGCGGCCGCCCAGCTCGCCCTGGCGGGGGCGTGTCTCGGGTTCCTGCCCTACAACTTCCCGACCGCCCGGATCTTCCTGGGCGACGCGGGCAGTTTGTTTCTGGGGTATAGTCTCGGCGCGTCGGCGGTTCTGGCCTTCGAGGGTGGACCGCGCGGCTGGGGGCAACTCGGGCCGGTGCTCGCGCTCGCCTATCCCGCCTTCGACATGATCTTCGTCGTGGTCACGCGTCTGCTCGACGGGCGCAAGGTCTACCTCGGCGGCCGTGACCACACCAACCATCGAATCGCGAGCGTCCTGAAATGTCCGAAGACAGCCGTCAAGCTCCTGTGGGTCAGTGGGGTCGCCCTCTCCGCAAGCGGTCTCGTGGTCCAAAGCCTGAATCAGAAGTTCCCGGCGCTGCTGCTGCTGGGGCTGTGGTCGGTCCTGTTGCTGGTGACGGGGATCCGACTATCATCCGTGCCGATCGAAGCGAGTCCGCCCCGCCCTACGAGGTCCTAGGGGCGCCCAAGCCGCGCGCGCGTCGCGCCTCGCTCGAGCCGGACGAGGTCGACACGCAGCTACGAGACCTGGTGGCGCACATGGCGCGCGGGATCGTGGATCGCCCCAACGAGGTGTCGGTCGAGATCCTCGAGCCCGGTGAGGACGCCCAGTTCGAGCTGAGCGTGGACCCGGACGACCTCGGGCACGTGATCGGCAAGCAGGGGCGCACCGCGCGTTCGCTGCGGCTGGCGCTGGGCGCGGCCGCCGCGCGGCGCGATCGCCAGGCGAGCCTCGAGATCGCCGACTGACGTCCGAAGGGCCGATGGGCCTGATCGAGATCGGCCGGCTCGGCCGGCCGCATGGTCTCAAGGGCGAGCAGGGGCTCGACCCCTGCGCCTTCAGTCCGCTCGAGCTGCATACGATGAAGACCTTCACCTGGCGCGGACCCGACGGGACCACCCGCCCCCTCACCCTGCTGACCGCGCGTCCGGCGAACGATCGGGTCCTGGTGCGGTTCGCCGGGGCCAACAACCGCGCCGGGGCGTCTGCGCTCACCAACGGCTACCTGATGGTCGAAGAGGAGCGGCTGCCCGATCCGGGCCCCGGGGCCGCCTACAACTTCCAGCTCATCGGGCTCGAGGTGGTCACCGAGGATGGCCGCGGCATCGGCACGGTCGCCGAGATCTGGCCCTCGCCGGCGCATGCGGTGCTCGTGGTGCGGGGCGCGGGCGAGGTGCTGATCCCGTCGATCCCCGAGTTCGTGAAGAGCGTGAGCATCCCCGAGCGGCGCATCACCGTGCGATTGCTCCCGGGGATGGAGGAGACCCCGGAGCCGCCCCGTGCCAACGATGCGGGGTGACCGCCGCCCGGTCGGTCGATCGCTCCTCGCGATCACGGCCGCGCTACTCGTCGCCGCGACGTCGTTCGCCGCGCCCGGCCAGTTCCTGACGGTCGGCGATCCCATCGAGGACGAGCTCCGGCTGCTCGACCTGTTCCCGCGCACCGCGCTTCAGGACCGCCTGCGGCTGCCCCATCTCGGCACCCGCCCGCTCCAGCTCTTCGAGATCCAGGGGGCCGGCGCCGAGATCGTGGGCGCGAGGCCCGAGGTCGCGCTGTCGGTCGCGCGGCTGGAGCGGCTCCTGGGCCGCGATCCGACGCCGTCGTTCGCCGCCTCGCCGGCCCATCCCTCGACGCCGCGGCTGTTCCAGCGCAGCCACGCCGACGGGGAGCTGCTCGAGGCTTCGGTCGGCCTCGAGGGGACGCTGCTGAGCCGCAAGGAAGACGCGGGCTCCGCGGTGGTCTCGGGCTCCGGGATCCACGGGCGGCTCGCCGTTGGATTCGATCGCTGGCTCGCCTACACCCACCAGGTGATGGGGCGCTTCGCGGACGGTCAGCAATTCTCCGATCCCATCGTCGCCAACACCGACATCCTGGTGTTCACCGAGGAGACCTATCTCTCGTGCACCGCCCTATCCGGCCGCTGGGGGGTGAGCTACGGCCGCGGTCGCTCTCACTGGGGACCGGGCCAGGAGGGCTCGCTGATCCTCTCGCGCACCTCGGCGCCGATCACGGCGCTCACGCTGCGGGGGAGCCTGGCCTCGTTCCACCTCAACGGCACGGTGATCAACGCCACGCTCCGCCACGCGGCGGGCGAGCAGCTCGCGGCCCATCGGTTCGAATGGGAGCCGCTCGACGGCCTCAGGATCGGCGGGACCGAGGCGGTGCGCTATCGTGCCCCCTCCTGGCAGTGGCTCTACGCGGCGGGGGTTCTGCCCTATGCCGTGGCGTCCCGTCTGCTCACCCAGGACGAGCCCGACTCCAGCGGCACGCTCCGGAACAACATCCTCACCGGGATCGACGTCGCCTGGCGTGTCGCCCCGGGCACGCGGGTCTACGGCGAGCTGGCGGTGGACGATCTGCACTCGGAGACCTCTGCGAATCCCGACAAGATCGCCTGGCAGCTGGGCTGGGAAGGCGCCGGCATGGTGCGCGGCCAGCGTCTGTCGTGGGGCGGCGAGGTGACCCGCGTCTGGCGCTACGTTTATACGTCATTCTTCGGCCGCGCCCACGAGGCGCAAGGGCGCACCCTCGGCTTCCCGACCGGCCCCGACTCGCGACGGGCTCGCGTGCGCGTGATCTGGGATCCGTCGCCGGACTGGCAGGGGATGGCGCGCGTCACCCAGACCGATCGCGGCGAGAACTCGCTCGACGAGCCCTACTTCCCGGGCACGCCGCGCCCCGACGCCTCGACGTTTGAGGGGATCGTCGAGCGCTCGCGCGAGGTCGAGCTCGGGCTGCGCTGGTGGCCCGCGACCGGGATCGACCTGGCGGTGCGCGGCGCCTGGAGGACATTCGACAATCGCGACCACGTCCCGGCCGCGAGCGCCGACGAATGGACCGCCGCCGTCGAGGTCCATCTCGTCCGCTAGTACGCACCCGGTTCGCCAGCGGCCGCCCCCATCCACTAACCTGCCCGCCGTGCGCATCTCGATCCTCACCATCTTCCCCGATTTCTTCCCGCCGGCGCTCGCCGAGGGGATGATCCGTGCCGCGCGCGAGAAGGGCCGGCTCTCCGTGGACATCGTCCAGCTCCGCGAGTTCACCGACGACTCGCACCGCAGCACCGACGACTATCCGTTCGGCGGCGGGGTGGGGATGATCATGAAGATCGATCCCATCGCCCGGGCGCTGGACTCGCTGCCGGCCGGGACGCGCGCGGCGCGCCCGCCGGGCTGCCGGGTGGTGCTGCTCTCGCCTCAGGGGCGCCCGCTCACTCAGCGGCTGGCGATCGAGTACGCCGGGCTCGAGCACCTGGTGCTCCTGTGCGGCCGGTACAAGGGCGTGGACGAGCGCGTGAGCGAGCAGCTCATCGACGAGGAGCTCTCGCTGGGCGACTTCGTGCTCTCGGGCGGCGAGCCGGCGGCGCTGTGCGTGGTGGACGCCGTGGCGCGGTTGCTGCCGGGGGTGGTGGGGGACAGCGACTCGGTCGAGAGCGACTCGTTCCACTCCGGGATGCTGGATGCGCCCTACTACACGCGGCCGGCCGAGTACCGCGGCTGGGGGGTGCCCGAGGTGCTGGTGGGCGGGAACCACGCGGCGATCGCACGCTGGCGGCGCGAGCAGGCGCTGCGCCGCACCTTCGAGCGCCGGCCGGAGCTGCTCGAAGGCGTCGAGCTCTCGGCCGAGGACCGGCGTTTTCTGCGCGGCCTCGAGCGGGAGCGCGAAGCGCGCGAGCCGCGATGACGCCACCGGACATCCCGGGGCTCGCCCGTGCGGCGGGTTGGAGCTTCGTCCTCTTCGCGGCCGCTCTGCCGGTCGCCATGGCCCCCATGAGCGTCGCCGGGGGGCTGTGCGTCCTGTTGACCCTCGCGGTCTGGTTCACACGCCGGGGCCCGGGGCCGGCGCGCACGCCGCTCGACCTGGCGGCGGTGGCGTGGCTCTCGGCGATGGGGCTCAGCACCCTGCTCGCGCTCGAGCGCGCGGCGAGCGCCGCCAGTCTCGGCAAGGGCCTGATCCCGTTCCTGGCCGGGCTCGCGGCCTGGCACGCGCGCGACCGCCGGCACGGGGCGGCGGCGGTGATCGCGCTGCTCGTCGCGATGAGCGTCGCTTCGCTCATCGGGGTCGCGGGCTTCATGGCCGCGGGCGGGCGCTACCCGGCGCGCGCGATCGGACTCACCGGTTCGTGGATGACCTA
>JBKJXJ010000307.1:0-5706 GCA_046716125.1 Candidatus Eiseniibacteriota bacterium | reverse complement strand
CCGGGCGCCACGAGCAGGTTGTTCCCCATCAGCGGCGCGTTCGAGACCGTCACGATGCGCGCGGCCGCCTCCACGTCGGAGCCGTCCATCTGGACTCGGACGGAGCCGGGACGGGTCTCGAACAACTCACGCAACGCGCCACGCGCCACGCGCCAGGGCCGCTTCTCGTCGGCCTGTGCGGCCAGCGCGGCGACCGCGCTGAGCCCGACTCCAGCACCCTCGAGGAAGTATGCGACGTCAGGATGTGCATTCGAGACCACTCGGCCCACATCGATGTGTCGGGCCGCACCCTTCGAGAGCAATGCGCAGGCACGGACGATGTCGAGCGGCACTCCGAGCGAGCGGGCGAGGTTGTTGTTGTCTCCGACCGGGACGATACCGAGGGTCGTCGCGCTGCCGACCAACTCCGACGCGACGGCCTCGATGGTTTCGTCGCCGGCCGCGACCACGACGAGAGGATGTCCCGTGCGGACCGCATCGAGCGCCATCGAGCGCGCCGCCTCTCCGGAAGTCCTGACCCCGACCCTGGCATCGAAGCCGTGCGTACGCAGGGTCCCGACGATCTCGGCGAGTCGGGCCGCATTGTCATCGGCGCCATGACCGGGGGATGGTTCGAATATGAGTCGGGCGGGTTCGAGGACGCGTCCGCGTGACGGATTGATGCCCTTTCTGAGTGACGACGCCAGGCGACGCTCGAGGTCCCCGATCCGTGTCTCCACCGCACTGAGTTTGTTGCGGCGACGCTCCAGCCGCGCGGCGGCCTTTTCGACCCTGACGCAGAGTGCCTCGCGCTTGCGGAGCTTACGCCGCAGCGACTTGAACACGGCGCGCGACGATCGCCTCTTGGATTCCATGTCACACCTCACGAGTCGGATGATCGCGTTTCGAAGTACCGGATTGCGGGATGGCCGGATGTTGAGGGTTTAGCGTCCTTCGAACCTTGCACTTGCCGTGCCATCCGAAGGGACCGGGGTTCCGATGCCTTGGGCCGTCCGACCTCCGGCACCGGGGTCGGCAGCAAGGCAGGCCTTGTAACTTGTTCTGGCGGCAGCCGGAATTTCCTACAATGCGATCCGGGTTCGGCTCCGCCCGGCCACGCCGGGATTCGAGGCCAGGACTCGACGCCGGGGAGGGGTCGGTCGTGCGATCACTTGGCCAGACGGCTGCGCAGTTTTCGGATCGCCAGACTTGCCTTCGGGATGCGCGGATCCATCCGCTCCAGCGTGTCCGCGATGATCTGCGACACCGCGAAGTCCCGATACCACTTTCGATCGGCCGGGATGACGTGCCATGGAGCGTGCTCCGTGCTGCACTCCGCCAGCGCGTCACGGTAGGCGCGCTGATAACCACGCCAGTGGCCGCGTTCGGACAGGTCGGCCTCGCTGAACTTCCAGCGTTTGAGCGGGTCATCGAGGCGCGCGAGCAATCGCTCGCGCTGTTCCTCGTGGCTGATGTGCAGGAAGCACTTGAGGACATGGGTGCCGCGGTCGTGCAGCTGGCGCTCGAACTCGTTTATCGTGCGATAGCGAAGCGACCAGACACTTCGCGGTACCAGGTCGTGCACCCGGACCACCAGAACGTCTTCATAGTGGGATCGATTGAAGACGCCGACCTCGCCGGCCGCGGGAGTCGCGCGGTGGATGCGCCAGAGAAAGTCATGAGCGGCGTCTTCGGGGGTCGGGACCTTGAAGGGCCACACCTTGCAGCCTTGCGGATTGAAGATCGACAGGACCTTGCGGATCAGTCCGTCCTTGCCTGATGTGTCCATGCCCTGAAGGACGATGAGCAGCGACTGCTTGGCTTCGGCGTACAGGCGATATTGCAGATCGTCGATTCGCTTGAGATTCTCGGCGAGCCGTTCATTGGCCTGTTCCTTGCCTTTACATCCCGGGGTGCTGCTGGGATTCCAGTCCGCGAGGCGCACCTTACCGCCTCGTACCTGCAGCCGTTCAGCGAAGGATTTCATGGGTACTCCGTGTGGGTGTGGGGCCCGTCGCCGTCCTCATGGCGACGGCCAGCTGCCGCCACGGCATCGAGATTCGGAAGCAATTGCGACGCCAGCCATTCGTGAGATGATGCGATTCGTCCAAAGCGCCTTCAGCACGAAGCGCGCCATCCCGGGAACCGAGTGAGCACTCGATGCGGTTGATTCTCACAAAGCGGGCACGCCGATGAGCGCGCCCAACGCATACGGCAGCCGCCCCTGTCCTCCGGCGGGGAGACTGTTCATCGTCGAGGGCATCGACGGTTCGGGCAAGAGCACGCAGCTCACGTTGCTCGCCGAGTGGCTGAAGAGCGAGGGCCACCCGGTCGTCTTCAGCGAATGGAACTCCTCGCCCATCGTCAAAGCCACCACCGTGCGCGGCAAGAAGAGCCGGCTGCTCACACCCCTCACCTTTTCGCTCATCCATGCCACCGACTTCTCCGACCGGATCGAACGCGAGATCGTGCCCTCGCTCAAGGCTGGGGCGATCGTCCTGGCCGACCGGTACGTCTATACCGCGTTCGCCCGTGACGTCGTGCGCGGCCTGGACCCTTCGTGGCTGCGCTCGCTCTATCACTTCGCCGCGTCGCCCACCCGGGCCTTCTACTTTCGGGTCCCGCTCGAGATCGCCCTTCGGCGCATCCTGTCCGGGCGGCCGAAGCTCAAATGGTACGAGGCCGGCATGGACCTGGGGCTCCACTCCGATCCGCAGGAGTCCTACCGCATCTTCCAGTCGCGCATCCTGATCGAATACGAGCAGCTGGTTCAGGAGTACCGCCTCGACGTGATGGACGCGACCATGCCGATCGAAGTCCAACAGCGCATCCTGCGGGAGGCCATCCGCCCGCACTTGCCCGAGCCCCGGTGGGAGGCGGTATCCGATGAACGCATTTGAGTCCTACGGCATCCGCATCCCCGGAGTGGACCCGGCCGAACTGACGGGCTGGCTCATCGCCATCGAGGGCACGGACGGCGTCGGGCGCACGACCCACGTGAACCGTCTGAGAACTCATCTCGAGCGCCTCGGCTATGCGGTCGCGGAAACCGGGCTCAACCGCTCCGACCTGGCCAGTCGCGGCATCCGGCGCGCCAAGCAGGGCAACACCCTCGGATCAAATGCGTTCAATCTGTTCTATGCGACGGATTTCGCGGATCGGCTCGAGCATCAGATCATTCCCGCCCTGCGCTCCGGATTTGTCATGCTGACGGATCGATACGTCTATTCCCTCATCGCGCGTGCCATCGTGCGCGGCGCGGATCCGGTGTGGATCAAACGCGTGTTTGACTTCTCGCTCAAGCCGGATGCGGTCTACTACCTGCGCATCGAGGTGCCCGAGCTGGTCCCGCGCATGCTCTCGAAAGGCACCTTCGACTACTGGGAGTCCGGAATGGATCTGCCGATGGGCGAGGATCTCTACGAATCGTTCATCAATTATCAGAAGCGTGTGATCGAAGAGTTGGACGAGCTGTCGGGTGCCTATCACTTCCATTCGATCGATGCGACGTGCGCCATCGACGCGAACTCGTCCGCACTTTGCGCGCACGTCTCCGAACTGCTCCAGAGCGGGCGTCGGGGCGGGCTCCGGCGCATCCCGCCGGCATGATCCTCTGCGGAGTCTCCTCAGGACACTCCAGGACGGGCGCGCCGTGTACGTAGAGACGTTGGACCGCCTGGCCGTGGCGGCCGCGTCCGGATCGCGGCTCGCGACCGAAGCCGGAGCGCCGGCCCTGGGCGTGCGGGGCTTCTGACCGGGGACAACGCCGCGTTCGGTCGCGCCGCTCCGTTGGGCCGGCGTGCGGGTCGCGCCAGCCGGAGGCGAGGTGATGCCCCTCGCTCGGCGCTCTGCACGGACACGATCACGCGTGCGTCGAGCAGGCGCTCGAGCAGGCCGGTGCGCTGCCCGGCCGCCCAGGCTTCCAGACCCGCATCGCGCCGCGCCGTGAGCCGGAGCGAGATCCGATCGGGGGTTCGCACCACACGAAGATCCTGGACCAGCTGATAGTGACTGCGGTCGAGTGCCTCGGCGATGCGGAGCATGGCCGACAGCCACTTGACCGTGCGTCGCAGGCGCCGTTTGAGTCTCCGATACTCCCGGTCCCGCTTTCGAGGTCGCGCCTTGCTGTGGTACCGGGCGACGGTCGCGATCAGCTCGAGCTCATGGGCCGAGAATCCGCGCAGGCTCCCGTTCCGGATCACGTAAGCCGAGTGCTCGGCGTGGCGGTCGTAACCCACCACCGCCCCCACATCGTGCAGCAGCGCGCTGAAGTGTAGAAGTTCGCGCGCCGCATCGTCCAGAAGGTGCCGGGTGCGGAGTCCGTCGAACAGCGCCAGCGCCAATCGTGCGACGTGCCGGGCGTGGAGGAGGTGACGTTCTTCGGGCTGGAACTTCTGCAACAGCTGGAGCACGCTCCTCATCCGGAGATCCTCGACGTCCCCCAGCGTGCTGATCTCACGCGTGTGGGACGACAAGTAGTCCATCACGAGACCCTCGCGGACCCCGAAATCCGAGAGCGTGATCTCGTCGGCGTCGAGTTCGTCGAGGATCAGTGCCAGAACCATCGCTCCCGGCACGATGATCTCCGCCCGCCGGGCGTCGAGCCCGGGCAACTTCTCCCGCGCCGAGGTTTCCAGGTGCTGGATCCGTCTCAGCAGACCATTGACCGACTCACGCGTGAGGATGTGGCCGTTGAGCCGGGCCAGCGGTCGCCCGGTCTCCTGATGGTGCGCCAGCTCGGCGAGCGCATGGATCGCGCCCGACGAGCCGTAGACCCGCACGGGCTTCAATGCGGATACGATCGCGAGCGGCTTGGCCGCCTTCCGCCGGACGTAACGGCGCAGGCGAAGCAGTTCACGACGCGTGGGAGGATCGGAGTGCAGGAAGCATTCGGTCAGCCTCAGCGCTCCGAGCGGCGCACTCCGGGCCTCGATCAGCCGGTCACGGGTCGCCACGACGAGTTGCGCGCTGCCACCGCCGATGTCCACGATCAGCGACTTGCGATCGTCGAGTTGTAGCGCACTCTTCACGCCCAGGTAGATGAGGCGCCCCTCCTCCTCGGCCGGAATCACCCGCGGCGTGATTCCGGCGCCCTCGCGCGCGGCCTCGAGAAAGCTGCCCCCGTTGCGCGCTTCGCGTACCGCGGCGGTGGCAGTGCACAGGATGCGGTCGACCTGCTGGCGGCGCGCGAGGTTGACGAAGCGGGCGAGCGCAGCGACCGTGCGGCGGATGGCATCCGCACGCAGGCGGCCCGATGCGAAAGAGCCCCGCCCGATCTGAACCACATCGCGCTCGCGGCCCGCCAGCTCGAATCCGCCGGATCCGTTCGAGCGGGCGATCACCATGTGGATCGAGTTCGTTCCGATGTCGATTGCGGCGATGCGCACCCCTGCCTCCTCCTCGCGCCCTGACCATCCAGATGGACGCTCGATCGGCGAACCCGACCAGTATCAGACATCGTGTTCCGGGAAGACACCCGGTCCTGGCGGGCCCCCCAGGCGCTCAGCCGAGGAGCGCGTGCGTCAGCCTCGACGACGATGTCGTGCTGTCCGAGCTCCGCAGGTCACTTGGGTCTCGGCGTCTCGACCGGCACGATGGGTTTCGGCGACGCGCGATCGTCGGGCGGGGCCACACGCTCAGGTGCCGTCGTGGGCGCTTCGCTCTCGGGGAGCGGTCGACCCAGCGCAGCCGCAGCGAGCGAGGCGCCCAGCGTGGGTGCCGGAGCGG
>JBKJXJ010000306.1:0-8266 GCA_046716125.1 Candidatus Eiseniibacteriota bacterium | reverse complement strand
CTTGTGTTCCCCGAACGCCGCCTCCACCTTCCAGGGCTGTTCGTGCCAGAGGTGCCACACCGGCGCGGTGTAGCGGATCGAGAACCCGCGCACGCCCGCGTTCTCGAGGCGCGCGCCCAGCTCGTTGTCCTCGAGGCCCCACCCGAAGCGCTCGTCGTACCCGCCGACCCGGAAGATGTCGGCGAGCCAGGCCGACGAGTTGCCGCCC
Source organism: Candidatus Eiseniibacteriota bacterium (assembly GCA_046716125.1). Classification (GTDB taxonomy): domain Bacteria; phylum Eisenbacteria; class RBG-16-71-46; order RBG-16-71-46; family RBG-16-71-46; genus WS-11. The sequence continues at coordinate 8,058 of JBKJXJ010000306.1, read as the reverse complement.
TTCCACGGCGCGCGGCGCGGCTGGATGCGGTCGAGGACGTGCCCGAGCGGGCGGGGCAGGGCGTACTGGGGTTTGTTGCCGCCTTCGCGCTCGAAGGCGCCACGGTCCACGTCCTCGGGGCGCAGCGCCTCGGACACCTCGCGCGAGAGCCGGATGCCGCCTCCCGAGACGAACCGGGCGGGGCGGGTCTCCTCGAGGTGGCGCGACATCAGATCCCGGGCCGGCAGCCAGTCACCGTCGGTGAAGAGCAGCCAGGTCGCGCCCAGCGCGCGCGCCTTCACGATCGCCGCGTTCGCGACCCGGCACTTGCCGAAGCGCGCGCCGTGCTCCAGCCGCACGTGTGATGCGCCCCAGCGGGCGACCACCGCCGCGGTCTCGGGTCCGCTCCCGTCGTCGGCGATCACGATGTGAGCCGGCCTCACCTTCTGGCGTGCCCATCCGCGGAGCACCAGGTCGAGCGCGCGGGGGTTCTCATAGGTCGAGATGATGACGCCGCTCACGGGATTCATGGCCGTCTCTTCGCGGAGATCGGGTGACCGGGCGGAGTCATCGCCGCCCGGCGCCCGCCCGCGCTTCGTCGCGCGCCCAGGCGTCCACCTCCCGGAGTTGGGCCAGCGATTCGACCGGTTCGACGCGATGCGCATCCAAGACGGCGGCGATCACGTCGGGCACCGCGCCGAGCGGGAGCCGGCCGGAGAGGAACGCCTCGACCGCCACCTCGTCGGCGGCGTTGAGCGCACAGGGCGCCGTCCCCCCGGCGCGGCCCGCCGCGCGGGCCAGGTCGTATGCCGGGTGGTGGCCGGTCTCGATCGGGGCGAACGAGAGGTCGGAGAGATCGGGCGCCGCGAGCGGCGCGGGCGGGCCGACCCAGTGCTCGGGCCACGAGATGCCGAGACGGATCGGGAGTCGCATGTCGGCAGCGGCCGCCTGCGCCACGATCGAGCCGTCCACGAACGTGACCAGGGCGTGGAATCGCGCCTGCGGATGGAGCACGGCGTCCAGCCGGTCCCAGCCGAGGCCGAATAACCAGTGCGCCTCGATCAACTCAAGCCCCTTGTTGAACAGGGTCGCCGAATCCACCGTGATGCGCGGCCCCATCGCCCACACCGGATGGGCCAGGACCTCGTCACGCGTGGCGCGGCGCCAGTCAGGATGATCGCGCAGCGCCCCGCCCGACGCGGTGATCGTGAGGCGCGCCACCTCGGCCGCCGGGCGTCCGCCCAGGCACTGCATCGCGGCGCTGTGCTCGCTGTCCACCGGGATCAATTCGGCATCGCTGTGACGCGCGAGGGCGGCGGCGACCAGCGGGCCGCCGATCACCAGCGTCTCCTTGTTGGCGAGGGCGAGCCTTCGCCCGAGCGAGAGCGTGGCCAGCGACGCCTCGAGCCCGGCCGCGCCGACGATGCCGTTGAGCACCGTGTCGCATTCGGTCTCGGCGACCAGCCGGGCCGCGGCGCCCGCGCCGACGTCGATGCGGGCTCCGGGTGCGGCGGCCTCGAGCCGGACGCGCGCCTCGGCCGGATCGGAGGCCCGCTCGAGCGCGATCGCTCGCGGCCGGCAACTCCGCGCCTGGTCGCACAGGGCATCCAGCGCGCTGCCGGCCGCGAGCCCCACGACCGCCACGCGGTCGGGATGCGCCGCGGCGACCTCGAGCGCCTGCCGGCCGATCGATCCGGTCGCGCCCAGCACCAACAGCCGGCGCGCGCTCACGGCACCCTGAGGACGACGATCTGGAGGTAGTAGTAGACCATCGGTGCTGCGAAATACAGGCTGTCAAACCGGTCGAGCACGCCGCCGTGGCCGGGGATGAGGTTCGAGGAGTCGCCGTGGGCCGCGTCGCGTTTGAGCAGCGACTCCACCAGGTCCCCGACCTGGGCGAACAGCCCGACCCCGAGGCCCAGCGCCAGGGCGTCGCCCACCGCGAGGTAGGGCGCGAACCACGCGCGGGCGATGAACGCCGCTGCCACTGCGAACGACAAACCGCCGAGCGCACCCTCGAGCGACTTGCGCGGCGAGATGTGCTTCCAGGGGCGGATGCGTCCCACCGTGCGCCCGATCGCGTAGGCGCCAGTGTCGCAGCTCCAGGTCAGGAAGAACGCCAGCAGCACGTACGAGGCGCCGGTGGCGTAGTCCCCGCCGACCTGGCGGGGCAGCTCGCGCAGCAGGACGAAGTGCGCGGAGAGCCAGCCCACGTAGAGCACGCCGAAGCTGGTCACGGCGATGTCCTCGACCCGCTGCCGCGCCAGCGGGCGGCGCAGCTCGAGCGCGAGCACCAGCAGCAGCACCGCGGTGGCGAGGAAGCCGACGTGCGGGGTGTCGGGCCTGAAGCTCACCCACAGCAGGGCGAGGGCGGAGAACACGCCGAGCGGCTGGAACGGATTGAGCCCGCGCCCGCGCATCATGCGGTAGAACTCCATCAGGCCAAGCGTGACCTCGAGCGCCACGAACAGCCAGAACACGATACCGCCCGCGCGGGCGAGCAGGATCAGGACCGGGATGAAGAGCGCGCCGCTTCCGATCCTCAGCCACAGTCCCCAGCGCGAGGTGCCCCGCGAGGGGGACATCGGCACGGCGGCGGCGGGGCTGGCCTCCTCCGCCACGGTCAGTCCACCCGGCCGAAGCGCCGCTCGCGTCCCTGGAAGTCGGCGACCGCCTGGAACAGATGGCGGCGGCGGAAGTCGGGCCACAGCGTGTCGGTGATCCACAGCTCGGTATAGGCGAGCTGCCAGAGCATGAAATTGGAGAGCCGCATCTCGCCGCTGGTGCGGATCAGGAGGTCGGGATCGGGCATCCCTGTGGTGTAGAGATAGCGCCCGAACGACTCCTCGTCGAGTGAGTCGGCGGCGGGCTCGTCCGCGATCAGGCGCCGCACCGCGTCCACGATCTCGGCGCGGCCGCTGTAGGAGAGCGCCAGGTTGAGCAGCAATCCGTCACAATCGGCGAGATACTCCTGGGTCTCCTCGATCGCCGCCACGACCACCGGGGGCAGATCGGAGGGGCGGCCGATGATCCCGAGCCGCACGTTGTTCTCGCGCAGCTCGCGACGTTCAGAGCGGAGCGTCTGGCGCAGGATCGCCATCAGCGCCTTGATCTCGCTGGGCGGGCGGTTCCAATTCTCGGTCGAGAACGTGTACAGGGTCAGCACGTCGACCCCGAGCGCGACACACCCCTTGACCGCCTCGCGCACCGACTCGCGCCCGGCGCGGTGGCCCATCAGCCTCGGCACGCCCCGGGCCTTCGCCCAGCGGCCGTTCCCGTCCATGATGATCGCGACATGGCGGGGCAGGTTCCCGCGGGCCTTGATCTGCTCCGCGGTGGGTGTACGGGTCGGCAACGGTCCTCCGAGTCAGACCCCGCAGGCTGCTGAAAATCCCGATCACTGCGTTGGCTCGGTCGCTCCTCGCTGCGGAGTATCTATGCCGATACACCTCGCTCGTCGCTTCCTCGCCGGACCCGCTCGCGCGGGTACCCCGGCCTCGGGCTTTTCAGCAGCCTGCTAGACCTCCATCACGTCCGCGGTCTTCTTCTTCAGCAGCTCGTCGAGCAGCGCGATGTAGCGGTCGGTCAGCTTCTGCACATCGGCGGTCAGCCGCTTGGCATCGTCCTCGGAGATCGACCCGTCGTCCTGCTGGTGCTTGACGTCCTTGTTCACGTCGTGGCGGACCTGGCGCACGTGCACGCGCCCTTCCTCGGTCAGCTTGGCGACCAGCTTGACCATGTCCTTGCGGCGCTCTTCGGTGAGCGCCGGGATCGGGATGCGCACCACCGCGCCGTCATCGGTGGGATTGAGCCCCAGCTCGGCGAGCTGGATGCCGCGCGAGACCGCCTTGACCAGGCCCTTGTCCCAGGGCGTGACCAGCAGCAACCGCGCCTCGGGCGCGCTCACCTGTCCCACTTCCTTGAGCGACATCATCTGGCCGTAGGCTTCGACCTTCACGGTGTCGAGCAGCGCCGGACTGGCCTTGCCGGTCCTGATGCCCGACAGCTCGCGGCGCGAGGCTTCCAGCGCCTTCTTCATCCGCTCTTCCGCGTCCACCAGAATCGAATTCGCCATGACTACTGCTCTCCCACGCGGGTGCCCACCGCCTCACCCTGGACCACGCGCATGAGGTTGCCCCGCACCCCGACGTTGAAGATGATGAGAGGCAGCCGATTGTCCATGCACAACGAGATCGCCGTCGCGTCCATCACCTTGAGTCCCTTGTTCAGGATATCGAGATAGCTGATCCTGGGGAAGAGCGTGGCGGTCGGATCCTTGACCGGATCGCCACTGTAGACCCCGTCCACCTTGGTCGCCTTAAGGATGACGTCGGCGCCGGTCTCGACCGCGCGGAGCGCTGCCGCGGTGTCGGTCGTGAAGTAGGGGTTGCCGGTGCCGGCCGCGAGGATGACGACCCGGCCCTTCTCGAGGTGCCGCATCGCGCGGCGCCGGATGTACGCCTCGCACACGCGGTTCATCTCGACCGCCGACATGACACGCGTCTGGACGCCGCGGTGCTCGAGGAAGTGCTGGAGTGCCAGGCTGTTGATGACGGTCGCCAGCATGCCCATGTGGTCGGCCGCCACGCGGTCCATGCCGCGCCCGCTGGCCGCCAGGCCGCGGAAGATGTTCCCGCCGCCCAGCACGATGCCGACCTGGATCCCCAGCGCGTGGACGTCACGGATCTCGTCGGCGAAGCCGCCGATGACGTCCTCGTTGATGCCATGCCCGCCCTCGCCGGCGAGGATCTCGCCGCTGAGCTTGAGCAGGATGCGCTGATAGCGCGCCGGCAAGGGCCTAGTCCTGGCCCAGCCGGAAGCGCGCGAAGCGACGCACGACGATGTTCTCCCCGGTCTTGCCCGCCGCCTCCTGGACGAGGTCGGCCACCGTGCGCTTGTCGTCCTTGATGTACGGCTGATCGAGCAGGCACACCTCGGAATAGAACCTGCCGAGCTTGCCCTCTATGATCTTCTCGAGGATCGCGGCCGGCTTACCGCTGGCCTCGATCTGGCCGGCGAGGACGTCCCGCTCGCGCGCGACGCGCTCGGCCGGCACCTCCTCGCGGCGCACGTACTCGGCGCCGGCCGCCGCCACCTGCATCGCCACGTTGCGGACCAGGTCGCCGAACTCGTCCGTGCGGGCGACGAAGTCGGTCTCGCAGTTGACCTCGACCAGCACCCCGACCCGGTTGCCCGGGTGGATGTAGGACTCGACACGGCCCTCGTTGGCGCTCCGCCCACTGCGCTTCTCGGCCTTGGCGGCGCCGCTCTTGCGAAGCGCGTCCACGGCCTTCTCAAGGTCGCCGCCGGTGTCGGCCAGCGCCTTCTTGCACTCCATCATCCCGGCTCCGGTCATCTCACGGAGCTGTTTGACCTGGTCTGCGGTGATCGGCATGGCACTCCCTGACGTGTTGGAACGCCCGCTCGCGCTTCCGGGCACGAGCGGGCGGTTGTGGGATCGACGACAACTAGCTGGCGGTCACGGTCGGCGCCGGCTCGGTCTCGGCCTCGACGCCCTCGCCCCCGAACGAAACGGTCTCCTGATCGCGGCCCTCGAGGGCGGTCGAACGCGCTTCGACCACGCTGTCGGCGACCAGACCGGCGAACAGCCTTAAGGCCCGGATCGCGTCGTCATTGCCCGGGATCGGGTAGTCGATGACCTTGGGATCGCAGTTCGTGTCGACGACGCCGACGATCGGGATGCCGAGCCGGTTGGCCTCGGCCACCGCGATCTTCTCCTTCTTGGTGTCGATGATGAACACCAGCGCCGGCAGGCCCGGCATCTCCTTGATCCCGGCGAATGCGAACTCGAGGCGGGTCCGCTCGCGACCCAGGCGCGCGACTTCCTTCTTGGCCAGCTTCTCGAAGGTGCCGTCGGCCGCCATCTTGTCGAGGTCCTTCAGCCGCTTGACGCTCGTCCGGATGGTCTTGAAGTTGGTGAGCATCCCGCCCAGCCAGCGCTCGGTGACGTAGTACATGCCGCACCGGGCGGCCTCTTCCGCCACGACCTGCTTGGCCTGCTTCTTGGTCGCGACCCAGAGGATGTGGCCCCCGCCGCGCACCGCCTTCTCGATCGCCGCGCGCGCGTCCTGGATGCACTTGATCGTCTTCTGAAGATCGATGATGTAGATCCCGTTCCGCTCCATGAAGATGTACTTCTTCATCTGCGGATTCCATCGTCGCGTCTGATGCCCGAAGTGGACTCCCGCTTCGAGCAGGTCCTTCATGGTGATCTCGGCCACCGCGTGCCTCCTGTGGGGTTGGTTCCTCCGCCGCGACGATCGTTGGCGGCGCCGTCCCCCGCCTTTTCGGTCGGGACCCCGGGCGCCTTCGCCGAAGCGTGTGTGGTGTCGTCTCCCGTGCTGACTAGCGCTTGCTGAACTGGAAGCGCTTGCGGGCGCCGGGCTGCCCGTACTTCTTACGCTCCTTCATGCGTGAGTCGCGGGTCAGCAGCCCCTCGCGACCCATCACGCCCCGCAACGTCTCGTCCTGCGAAACCAGCGCGCGCGCGATCGCCATGCGGATCGCGCCCGCCTGCCCGCTCAATCCACCGCCGTGCACCCGGGCGATGATGTCCATCTTGCCCACCATGTTGGCGACGGTGAGCGCATGGAGCGCGTGCTTGGTCAGCGTCTCGCGCGTCAGGTACTCGAGCGGCGTGCGGTCGTTGACCGTGATCTTTCCGGTCCCGGGGACCAGGCGCACGCGTGCCACCGCCTCCTTGCGTCGGCCGGTGCGTGGCTTGTTGACGGTGGTGGTCATGGGTTCCTCGATTCCCGCGTCTTAACCTTGGGCTGCCAGGCGATCGGCTGCTGCGCTTCATGCGGATGCTTGGAGCCGCCGTACACCTTGAGCTTCTTCAGCATCGCCCGGCCCAGCTTCGTCTTCGGCATCATGCCGCGCACGGCCTGCGTGATGACGCGATCCGGGTGCTTCTCCATCACCTCTCGGATCGTGATCCAGTGGGCGCCACCCGGATACATCGTGTGACGGAACCACTTCTTGTCGGCCGGCTTGGCGCCCGTGAGCGCGACCTTGGCCGCGTTGATGACCACGACGTGGTCACCGGTGTCCATGTGCGGCGTGTACATGGGCTTGTGCTTGCCCTTGAGCACTGTCGCCACCTGGGTCGCCAGCCGTCCCAGCGTCACGCCTTCGGCGTTCACCAGGAGCCAGCGCCGATCGATGTCGGCCGGCCGGGCGGTATACGTCTTCATGCGTTCCTCCATCCATCTTCCGCGCGCCAGACGGTCATCCTCGCGGGCACGTCGCGGCCGGGCGCCTAAGCCATCGGGCCGCATGCGCCGGGCGAGGTCACTCCTATCCATATGAAGCGGGGCACCCTAGCACGCTGGCGCGAAACCCGTCAAGCGATGGTCAGGGCCGACCCGGCGCGGGTCACGCGAACTCGCTCAGCACCTGCCGGAGACGGGCGAGCGGCAGCCCCACGACCGTGGTGTAGTCGCCCTCGATGCGGCGCACGAACTGGCCGCCGAGCCCCTGGATCCCGTAGCCCCCGGCCTTGTCGAGCGGCTCGCCGGTGCGCACATAGACCTCGATCTCCTCCGGGGTGAGCCGGACGAACTGGACCCTCGCGAACTCCGCCGCCGTGCGCGTCTCGCGGCCGCGCACCACGGCGATCCCGGTCCACACCTCATGCGTCCGCCCGTGCAGACGGCGCATCATCGCCGTCGCCTCCTCGGCGTCGCGAGGCTTGCCGAGGCGCTCGCCGCGAACGACCACCACCGTGTCGGCGCCGACCACGACACGGCCGGGGCGCCGCGCCGCGACCCGCCGGGCCTTTTCGAGCGCGAGCGAGCGCACACCAAGTCGAGGATCGGCCGAGCCCGGCCAGTCCCGGTCGGGCCCGGGATCCACGATGGTGAACGCCGCGCCCGCCTGGCGCAGCAGGGTCACGCGCCGCGGCGACGCCGAGGCGAGCACCAGCGGGGCGCTCCCGCGCCAGAACAGCGGCTCGCGCTTCACGCGCCCTCCCCCGCGACGTCGCCCCCGCCGGCCGGGGGCCCCCCCGCCCGGGCCCCCCCGGGGGGCCGGGGGGGGGTAAGGAGGCGCCCCCGG
>JBKJXJ010000305.1:0-7761 GCA_046716125.1 Candidatus Eiseniibacteriota bacterium | reverse complement strand
CCCGTGCAATCGCTGCGGCCCGAGACGCCGGCGGAGCTGGCGCGCGTGGTGGCGCGCTGCCTCGAGCGCCGCCCCGAAGACCGCTACGGCTCCGCCGCGGAGCTGGCCGAGGATCTCCGTAAGCTCGCCGCCGCCCGTTCGCCGGGCGCGGCGGCCGCGAGGGGCCGGCCATCACGCGCCGTGCTGATCGGCGCACTGGTGTTCGCCATCCTGGCCGTAGCGGTGCCCACGTGGCTGCTGGTGCGCGAGTCCCGCGTGCGATGGGCGCGCGGCGAGGCGATCGCCGAGATCGAGAAGCGGAGGGCCGCCGGCGACCTCGTCGGCGCCTATGCGATCGCGCAGAAGGCCTCCGGGATCGCGCCGCAGGATCCCCTGGTCCGCGACGCCTGGGACCGCTTCGTCACCCGTGTCGACGTCGAAAGCGAGCCCGCGGGCGCCGAGGTCGCGATCCACAGCTATGTCGGCGGCGATCGCTGGCTGCCGCTCGGCACGACCCCGCTGAAGGAGGTCAGGGTCCCGTTCGGATTCCTGCGGTGGCGACTCGCTCGCCCAGGCTACGACACGCTCGTCGTCGGCCAGGGCCCCGAGCGACACGACTTCGCGCTCGCGCGCTCCGGCACGGCTCCGCCCGGCATGGTGCTCGTGCCCAAGGGATCGGTGCAGGTGGAGAGCAGCGCGCAGGAGGTCGAGCTGCCCGAGTTCTGGCTCGACCGCTGCGAGGTCACGAACCGCCAGTACCAGGCGTTCATGGACGCCGGCGGGTATCGCCGGCCCGAGCTCTGGAAGGAGCCGTTCGTCCGGGACGGCAGGACGGTGCCCTGGAAGGAAGCGATGGAAGCCTTCCACGACGCCACCGGCCGCCCCGGTCCCGTGACGTGGGAGTTCGGCCGCCACCCCGCGGGGCAGGACGACCATCCGGTCACCGGCGTGAGCTGGCACGAGGCCGCGGCGTACGCGGCCTACGCCGGCCGCCAGCTGCCGACCGTCTACCACTGGTACCGGGCGTCGGGCTCGCAGGGCGTCTTCTCCGAGATCGTCACGCAGAGCAACTTCAGTACGAAGGGCGCCGTGCGCGTCGCCAGCATGGCCGGGCTCGGGCCGTTCGGCACGTATGACATGGCGGGCAACGCGAAGGAGTGGTGCTGGAGCGGCACCGGCGACCGCCGCTACATACTACGCGGCGGATGGAACGAGCTGGCCTATGCGTTCCACGACGAGGACGCGCGCTCGCCCTTCGAGCGCGAAGTCGCCTTCGGTTTCCGCTGCATGCTGCAGCCCGAGCCGCTCGCGGCCCATCTCATCGCGCCGCTGACCGCGTTCGAGCGCGACCCCGCGTCCCTCGTCCCCGTGGGCGACGAGATCTTCAGGGCGTACCGGCGGCTCTACGACTACGACCCCGTGCCGCTCGACGCCCGCGTCGAGTCGGTGAACGACCGAAACCTCGCATGGCGCGAGGAGGTCGTCACGGTGCGGGCCGCGTACGGTAACGAGCGTCTGCCCATGCACGTCTACGTGCCCAAGCGGGGAACGCCGCCCTACCAGACGGTGGTGATCTTCCCCGGCAGCAATGCGACGCGGACCCAGTCCAGCCGGGAGCTGCAGCTGCGGATGTCCGACTTCCACGTGCGGTCGGGCCGCGTGCTCGTCTACCCGATCTACCAGGGTACCTACGAGCGCCGCACCCCGGGGCCTAAGGGCATGAACGAGCTCCGGGACATCCTGATCCAGCGCGGCAAGGACATCCGTCGCACCGTGGACTACCTGGCCACGCGGCCGGACATCGATACGACGAAGATCGCCTTCTACGGGATCAGCCTGGGCGCCCAGCTCGGGCCGCTGTTCGTCGTGATCGAGCCCCGGTTCAAGGCCGGCGTGTTCTTCTCGGGCGGGTTCGAGACGTGGGAGATCCCTCCCGAATGCGATCCCGTGAACTTCACGCCCCGCGTGCGGGTGCCCATCCTCATGGTGAACGGTCGCGAGGACTTTGACCTGCCCTATGAATCCGCCCAGGTGCCCATGTTCCGGATGCTCGGCACGCCGCCGGGGGAGAAGCTGCACGTTGTGCTGGCGGGCGGCCACATCCCGCTCCACCCCGAGGCGGCGATCCGCGCGATGTCGGAATGGCTGGATGCGAGGTTCGGGGCGCCGAGGTAAGTGCCGGAGCGTGCCCAGCGGCACGCGATCCATGAACGCCTGCTCCGACGACCCCTCAGGGCTCCATCAGCTGATGATGCCCGTCACGTCGTTCTGATGGGCGGTGTGGCCGACCCGGGGCAGGATCCAGCCTCCCGGCGGAAAGCCTCGCAATAGAGTAGATTCCGCCCGTGCCGCTTGCTCCCGGATCCAGACTCGGTCCCTACGAAATCCTCGACCCGCTCGGCGCCGGCGGGATGGGCGAAGTCTATCGCGCCCGCGACCCGCGTCTCGATCGGGTGGTGGCGATCAAGCTCGTGCCCGACGCGTTCGCCGGTGACCTCGAGCGCCTCGCGCGCTTCGAGCGCGAAGCCAGACTGCTCGCCTCGCTCAACCATTCCAACATCGCGGTCCTTCACGGGCTCGAGGCCGACGCCGGGCGGCGCTTCATCGTGATGGAGTGCGTCGAGGGCGAGTCGCTCGCCCAGCGCCTCGAAAAGGGCCCGCTGGCGGTGGACGAGGCGCTGGACGTCGCGCGCCAGGTGGCCACCGCGCTCGAGGCCGCCCACGAGGGCGGCATCGTTCACCGCGACCTGAAGCCCGGCAACATCATGATCACCCCCGCCGGCGTGGCCAAGGTGCTGGACTTCGGCCTCGCCAAGGGCGCCACAGGCTCGCCGAGCGACACCGCGCTCTCTGCCTCGCCGACCATGACCTACGCCGCCACCGCCGGCGGGGTGATCCTCGGCACCGCCGCCTACATGAGTCCCGAGCAGGCGCGCGGCAAGCCGGTGGACCGCCGCACGGACATCTGGGCGTTCGGCTGTGTGCTCTACGAGTGCCTCACCGGGAAGCAGACGTTCGAGGGCGAGACGGTGTCCGATCTCATCGCCTCGATCCTCAAGGGCGAGATCGACTGGTCGGCCCTGCCGGCGGAAACACCGCTGCGCGTGCGCGAGATGCTTCGCCGCTGCCTCGAGCGCGACCCGCGCCAGCGGCTGCGCGACATCGGCGAGGCGCGTCTCATCCTGGAGCAGCCGCATGCGGTAAGCGCGCCGGCCGCGGCGCCGGCGCCGGACGCGCCCCGTGGGCTGCCGGTGTCGCTCGCGATCGCAGGCGCGATCGCCCTGGCCGCGCTGGCGGGTCTCGCGGGCTGGGTGATCAAGCCCGCGCCCCGGCCGCCGACCACGTGGGCTCACCTCGCGGCCCCCGAGGGGCTGCGATTCTTCACGCGGTTCGGGGGCAACATGGCGCTCTCCGATGACGGCCGCTGGCTCGCCACAATGGCGGCGGACACCAGCGGGACGCGGCGCATCCTGCTGTGCGACTTCGAGACCGGCGGCACGCGTCTGATCGCCGGCAGCGAAGAGGCGAACTACCCGTTCTGGTCGCCCGATGGGAGGAGCCTGGGCGCCTTCAAGGACGGCAAGCTGGTGCGGTTCGACGTGGAGGGCGGAGCGACCACGGTCCTGGCCGCCGCGACTGATGGCCGCGGCGGCACATGGAGCCGCCAGGGCATAATCGTGTTCGCCCCAAGCCCGAACGGGGGCCTGAGCGTCGTGCCGGCATCGGGCGGGGAGGTTCGGGTGCTGGTACCGGACTCGCTGGCCCTCGGCTACCGCTACCCCCACTTCCTTCCGGACAGCCGTCACTTCGTGTGCGCGTACCACGATTCCACCGGCGGTGTTGTGATGGAGATCCGCTCGCTGGCGGGCGGGCGACCTCGCCCTCTTTCGCTAGGCTCGAACATCTCGGGCAACGGCTACTACGCCAATGGCTGGTTCTACTACTGGCAGGAGCGCGCGCTTCGGGCGCGGCCGTTCAACCTCGGCCGCCAGACGCTCTCCGGGGATGCCGTCACCGTCGCGTCGGATGTCGCCGCCGTCGGGCCGCGCGCGCGGGCGGACATCGCCGTCGCGGCCAACGGCGTCATCTTCTACCGCCAGTCCCTCGGCACCGGCGGCGACCAGGTCGTGGCCAGGGCTCGGGGTGGCGGGATCCTCTCCCGGATCGAGTTCAACGACTATATCGACGACCTGCAGCTCTCGCCCGACGGCCGCCGGCTGGCGTTGAGCATGCGCCCGGCCGGAGCCGGGCAGGTGGATGTGTGGACCTACGATCTCGAGCGAGGTGCCTCGCTGCGCTTGACCTTCGCCGGCGAGGACGACGATCCCTGCTGGTCACCCGACGGCCAGCGGGTGGCCTGGCAGGGCCCGCAGGGGATCCGGGTGAAGTCCGCGAATGGGGCCGGCAGCGAGACCGTAATTCTAAAAACCTCGTCCGACATCCTGCCGAGCCAGTGGACGTCCGACGGCAAGACGGTTCTGTTCACCGCCAGCAACGCCCGATCTCGCGGCCTTGAAGCGATCTGGGCGGTAGACGTGGATGGTGGCGCCGCGCGCGAGATCCTGGGAGGCCTCGCCGCCAACGCCCGGCAAGCTCAGCTCGATCCCGACCGTCGCTGGATCGCCTATTCCTCGAACGAGTCCCGGCGATTCGAGGTCTACATCCAGGACTACCCGGGACTGCGAAGCCGCTGGCAGATCTCCACCCGTGGCGGGGCCGCCCCGCGCTGGCGTCGAGACGGCCGCGAGCTCTTCTTTATCGACAACGACGGCCGGGTCATGGTCGCCAGGCTCGACATCCGTGACAGCTCGCTCACGGTCGGCAATCCCGAGTTGCTCTTCGAGACTCAGATGGGGCCGCACGCCGCCAACCGGTCGTCCGCCTGGGACGTGGATGCCACCGGCTCACGCTTCTACAGCCTCGAGCCCCGGCTGCAGCAGGTCGAGCGCCAGCCCATGGTGGTGGTTCGCAACTGGAGGCCTTCGCGGACGGGAACATGAGGGCGATGGACACCCCGGTGAGCGCAGGGCGCAGATCCTCACGCAGAAGCGACTGGCGGAGCTCGTCGGTACGGCGCACTCGGTCATCTCAAGGCTTGAGGATGCTGACTACGAAGGGCACTCGCTTCGGATGCTCCAGCGGATCTCCGCTGTCCTCCATCGGCGAATAGAGGTGCGGTTCGTGCCCGTGGCCCGCCGGCGACGGGTGAGCGCCCGACACCAGGCGACCGGGATCGGCGCCTCCGCCCCCCTGAACTCGCCTCCTCGCACTTCCGGTGCGCACTCTCCCCACCGCGGGGCGCGCCCACGCCCGCTCAGTGCCGGACCGTCAGCCCCGCGCGTCGCTCATCGACCCCGGCGGCGAGTGACTCGGCCGGCTTACGCCGGCGTGATGTTGTTGTTCAACCGGAAGAAGTTGCTGGGGTCGTACTTCTTCTTGAGCTCGGCCAGCCGCTTGAGGTTCTTGCCGAATGCGCTCTCGACCCCCACGTTCGCGCCTTCGTCGGCGATCCCCGTGAAGTTCAGGTAAGTCACGCCCGTGCCGCGCTCGTGGACTTGTCCCCACGTGTCACGGACCCAGGTGATGACCCGGTCGTCGTCGTCGTCGTGCCAGTTGCCGTCGATCGACACCAACCAGTCGGCCGTGCGCTCGCTGTACGCAGTGGCTTCCGCCCCCACGCGGTTGATCGCGCCGCCGAATAAGAACGTCACGACGAACGTGCGGTCCGAGGGCCGGCTCTGCGACTTGGAGGCGATGATGTCGACGAGGTCGTCGGTCAGGTCCTTGACGTAGGTCGACTTCCAGTAGCTGCGCAGCGTGCCGCGCCGGAAGAACTCGTCGAAGGCGGTCTGCACGCCGCGGAACGGGAGCGGCTGCGAGATGTCGACCAGCGGCGTGCCGAACTCCCGCAGCGGTTGCAGCACCTTCATACCCTGGCCGGGGTCACCCGAGAAGACCGCGCCGATCACCACGAACGGCGTGTTGTGGATCTCGGGTGGGGTGTGCTCGCTCGCCGGCAGCGTGGTGCAGCCGTACAGCGCGGAGACCTCGTCGGGAGCGTTCTTCGCCCAGTCACGGAAAGCGCGCAGCACGTCCTGCGCGTCGGCTGCGGGGTAGAACACCCCCGCGAAGGCCACCATCGGACCCAGCGGGTGCAGCTTGAACGTGAGCTGCGTCGCGATGCCGAAGTTGCCGCCGCCGCCGCGGATCGCCCAGAACAGGTCGGGGTTCGTGCCGGCCGACGCCGTGCGCACCTGTCCGTCAGCGCCCACGATCTGCGCGGACACAAGGCTGTCGATCGACAGACCGTACTTGCGTCGCACCCATCCCTCGCCGCCGCCGAGCGTCAGACCCGCGACGCCGGTGTCGGACACGACACCGCCGGGCGCGACGAGACCGAACGCCTGGGTCTCACGGTCGACATCTCCCCACAGCGCACCGCCCTGCACGCGGACGATGCGAGCATCGGGGTCGACGTCGACGCCGTTCATCCGCTCGAGATCGATGAGCAAACCTCCGTCGATGCTCGAGAGTCCGGCGACGGAGTGCCCGCCACCTCGTACCGCGACCAGCAGTCGCTACTCGCGCGCGAAGTTGACGGCGTCGATCACGTCTGCGGTCCCGGTCGCACGGATGACCAGCGCCGGGCGACCCGGATGCATGGCGTTGTAGGCGGGACGTACTCCGGCGTAGCCGGGATCGTCCGGGGTGAGCACGTCACCGTGGATCGTCATGCGCAACTGCTCGAGCGCTTCGCCGCTGATGTGGATCTCTGCTCCTTCGAGCGTGCCCGCCCTGGTAGCCATCGCACCCTCCTCCGTTCGGATCAGCGTCCGATCATGAGCCACGACCGGGGGAAGGAGACTATACTTGGCCGATTCAAAGTGGAAGACCGACTACGTGGTGAGCGAGGCGGGGGTCGCGGCAGCCAGGCGATGGGCCGGGTCCTAAACTTCGGCGGGCTTCTTCTCGCCGAGCCCGATGCGCTGCACGATGCTCGCGAACCGCGGGTCGTCGCGCAGGCCGTCGTAGAAGTGCGACGCCGGCACGAACGACATGCCGGGATCCCTCAGCTGGATCCCCTTGTCCAGCCACGCGAACGCTTGCTCCTCCTCCCCGAGCACCGCGTACACGGCCGCGACGTCGGACGCGCCCACGACTTTCTCTCGGGCGATCTCCTCCAGGCGCTTGAGGCACGATCGTGCGGCGGCCTGGTCGCCCGCGCGAGCGTTCAGGACGCCGAGCCACGAGCGCAGCAGCGGCGTCTCGCCTCCCTTGCGGATCAACGCCTCCGCCCGCCTGGCGTCCTCGAGCGCCTTGTCCGATTGGCCGTCATAGGCGCGCGCGATGCCTCGCTTCACGTATCCCCACACCCACTCCGGATGCACGTCGAGTGTCTGCGTGAGTGCCTCGATCGCCTTCGCGTACTGGCGCGACATCAGGTAGGTGAACCCGACGTGGTGCATGGGGCCTCGTGAGAGCGGGTCGAGTTCGCGGGCCAGCAGACTGTGCTCGAGCGCCTCGGCGGGCCGATTGAGCGCCCACATGCACGACGCAAGCTCCATGTGCGCGTCCGCGCTGCCCGGCGCGAGCTCGACCGCGCGACGAAACGCCGCATCGGCGGCCGGTCCGTCCCAATCGAAGAGGAGCCGGATGTTGCCGGCGACGATGTGCGCCTCGGGCAGTTCGGGATCGATGGCGATCGCGCGGTCGAGCGCCGATCGCGCCGCGAGCAGCGCGTCGCGCGGGTCGCTCGTGCCGTGCAGGGCCCGCGTCGTGAAC
>JBKJXJ010000304.1:0-4155 GCA_046716125.1 Candidatus Eiseniibacteriota bacterium | reverse complement strand
ACCGCGACCCGGCTCGAGTCGTCCACCGCGACCGGGAGCGCGCCCGCGGCCGTGCCGACCGCGAGCGGCCAGGAGGCGGTCACGCGGCCGCCGGCATCGAGCCGCTGGACGCGTCGGTTCACGCGCTCGGCGGTGACGAGGCCGCCACGCGGCGCGGTCGCGAGGCCGCCCAGCCCGCGGAACGACCCGGGCCTGCCGCCGAATCCGCCGATGGTGCGCAGGTAGCGCCCGGTGAAATCGAACGCCAGGATGCGGTCGCGATCGGCGTCGGCGACGTACAGGGCGCCGCCGCGATCGGCCGCCAGGGTGACCGGGTCCACGCGCCCCACCAGGGCGTCGAGGGCGGGATCGAGCAGGTCCACCAGCGTGCCGAGACGGCGCCCGAACAGATCGTAGCGCTCGATGCGCCGGTTCTCGTGATCCAGGGTGACGATGGCGAGCGCCCCCAGCATCGCGACCGCGCCCGGACGCCTGAGCTGTCCCGGATCGCTGCCGAGCGAGCCCGACTCGCCCAGCCACCGGCCGTCCGGCTCGAACCGCTGGAGCCGGTGGAGCGCGGCGTCGGCCACCACGACGCGGCCGAAGGCATCCACCGCGATGCCGGCCGGCTCGAGCGCCTGCCCGCGCCCATCTCCCTGCCCCACCAGGGCCACGCCCGGGCGCAGCCGCCACGCGAGCGATTCCGCCGGAGCCGGGACCGAGTCGGCCGGCGCCGCGGCGCCGGCGCCGAGCCACACGAGCACGAGGAGGATGGACACGAGGGGTCGGTCCCCTCCGCTCAGAAGTCGGCGCGCAGGGCGAGACGCAGGGCGGTCGGATCGCCGCCGGCCGGCGCGCATTCCACCCGCCACGACGTCTGATCCGGGGCCGTGCGCGGATGCGAGCGCGAGACGTGGATCACGCTCAGGAGGCGGTTGATGACCGCGACCGCGAGCGCGTCCTGGGCATGTTTGGAGGCGCGCTGGGCGGCCTGCCGCTCGAGGCGATAGCGCAGGAAGTCGTCCTCGGTGGTCCAGGCCCAGGCGTCGGCGCCGCGGATCTCGTGGGCGGCGACATAGGCGTCGTAGGCCGCAGGATCGCCGTAGTAGAGGTTGGCCGCGTCGCGGCGGACGACCAGGCGGTTGTACTCCTCACTGCTCGCGTAGAGCCCGACGATGCGGCGATACTCCTCGTCGCGTCCGCCGAGCTCGATCCCGCCGAACAGGCGCGCCGTGCTCTCGTAGGTCTTCTGGCGCATGTGCTGCTGGATCCGGAACGCAGTGAAGGATCCCCAGGTCCCGAGCTCGAGCAGGCCGAAGGCGATGGCGGCGCGCCGCTGGCCGAGCGTCGCCTGCCCCCAGCCCGGCACGGTGAGCGACTGGAGCATGAGCCGCGCGCGATCGCCCGAGAGCGCGCCGGGCAGCCCTCCCATCCGGCGCGTGCGTGCAGGCTTCTTCGGCGGCTTTGCGGACTCCTCCCCGGCCGGCGCCTTCGTCTCGACGCTGTCCGCTCCCGCGGGCGGCTCCGCCTTGGGCTTCTTCGCAGGGCGTGTCATGCCGCGCTGCGCGATCAGCCCGTCCTCGACCAGCGGCGCGAACAGCGCGAACTCGGAGATGCCCTCGGGCGGAGACAGGGTCGGCGACGACTCCTCGCCGAAGACCCCGGTGCGCACGACCGCGACCGAGCCGGTCGCGGCACCCGCCGCCGGCGAAACGACGGCCACAAGCCAGGCCAGCACGAGCAGGGTATGGAGCCAGGAGCGCATCAGAACTTCCCCGTCAACGCCACCTCGAACGTGGGGCTGCCGCGGTGCATGCCGCCGTCGATCCTGACCCCGACCCTTCGGCTCAGCGGCATGTTGTGGAATCGGGCGGCGCGCAGCGCGTTGACCGCGGCGACCAGGTGGTTGAGCCAGATGCCGGTCGAGAACGCCCGCGAACGCCCGAGGCGTGAGTCGGCGCGGATGCGCAGCGACCCGAACGCGCTGCGCGCATCGGCGGTCGCCCAGCCGGCCAGATAGCGCGGGTCGGAAGCGATCGAGTTGAAGAATGCCTCGCGATCGAGCTGGTAGAGCGTCGCGATCTCCGCGGGGTTCCCCTGCGTCGCCTGCGCCCAGCGCTCGAACGACCAGCCGCTGGCGGGATCATCGGGGATGCCCGCGACCCCCTCCGCCTGATCGCGCAGGTTGCCCGCGTCGCGCCGGTACCACCACCACCCGCCCCAGCCGGCGACCTCGAGCGCGGAGTAGACCCACGCACTGTTCTCGCCCACGTAGCGCTGGCCCGCGCCCGGCAGACCGGCCGAGAGCAGCGCCGCGAGCGGCTCGGACTTCCAACCGGGCAGTTCCACCTCGACGTAGATGGAATCGTCCGACGGACCCCATTCCCGATCGATGACCCGCTGGGCCAGGATCATATCGGGGTGCTCGATCCCCTCCACGCGGCGGAATCCGAGCCGCGCGGCCTCGAACGACTCCGACTGGAGCGGATCGAACTCCGCCTGGGCCGCGCCCGGGAGCACGAGCGCCAGCGCCAGCAGGAGCGCCGATCGGAGCGCGGCGGATCGGTTCATCGCAGGAGTCCCACGGTGATGGCCTCGTCGTGCGTGCCGCTCGCGCCCCGGAAACGCAGGCGGGCGACGTAGAGCCCGGCCGGCACACGCCCCGGATCCCAGATCTCGAGGTTGTCCGCGCGTCGGCCCGAGCGTGTAAATGATGCTACTTCGTGCCCGGACGTGTCGAGGATCGTGAAGTCCACGTCGGCCGCCTCGGTGAGGTGAAAGGCGAACGAGAGCGGCTTGCGCCGCGCCGGATTCGGGAACACCCGCAACGTGCCCTCGAGCAGGGGGCCGGCGGAGGGCGCACCCGCGACCGGGCTGCGGACGCCGGGCAGCGCCGAGGTCCGGCCCGGATCGCCGCCCAGCATCGGCCAGGCGATCGGGTTCGGCGAGGGCGGTCGCGGCGGCAGCGAGTAGGCGTGGAGCGTCCCGAACCGGCCGTTGATGTCGAATCGCAAGCTGTCGGGGACCGAGCGATCCGGGACGACGACCTCGATCCGCCCGTCACGATCGAAGTCGGCCGCGACCGGGGCGCCGGTCGCGCCGACGCCGGAAGCCAGGGGCCAGCCCGCGGGGACGCGACCGTCGCCGCGTAGCGCGCTCAGCAGCCCGCTGGCGTTCAGCGCCACGACCTCGTGGGCCGCGTCGCCGTCCACATCCAGCGCCAGCGGCGGGCTGTCGGTCCGGAACCCCTCGCGCGTCGTGCGGCGCGGCCAGCCGGGCGAAGGCGCACCACTCTGATTGATGAATGCGACCTCGGAATCGACGGTCTGGATCAGAACCTCGGCGTACCCGTCGCCGTCCGGATCTCCGCCGCCGAGTCCGGCGACCAGCGTGTCGCCACGCGAGCCGCCCCAGCCCGGGAGCGCGGCGCCCGCCGGACAGAAGGCCCATAGCCGGTCGGCGTCGCGGATGACCAGGGCCGGCACGTCGCTCGCGCAGGCCGGGGCGTCCCCGGCCGGACGACCGCTGCCGTCGAAATCGATCCACAGGAAGTCGGGCGCGAAGCCACGATCGCCGGACCGGGATCCGTCGAGCGTCACGGTCCCGGATCCGGCCCGGATCGTCCGGGGCCAGAGGGACAGCCCGCCCAGGGGCCACGCCGTCGCGGCGTCCGTGAACACCGCGACCTCGCCGTTGGCGCCCCCGGCGGCGATCAGCGCGTTCCCCGTCGGCGGATCCCGCCACACCGCGAGCCGGCCGCCGACGCCACCCGAGAGCGCGGGCGTGCTCGACCACGTCACCGTCCCATTGAGACCCAGCTTGTACACCTTGCCGTCGGCGCATCCCACGAACACGCTGGCGTTGGGATAGAGGCCCGCGATGACCGGCGGCGTGGTCACGAGCGAAGGCAGGAGCGCCGGCCATCCCGGCCGTGGCGAGCCGAGATGATCGAGCAGCCAGATCCTGCCGCCGGCGAACGGATCCGCACCCGGGACGTCGGCGAAGGTCGAGACCGCGAAATACGATGGCCCGTCCTGCTGATCGCCGATCTGCTCGCCGGTTGGAAGCGCCGCCATGAGCGGCCGCGGTCTGCGATCGAGGGTGGCGAAGGCGTGCGGTCCGCCGAACATCCCGAGCCCGTCCGGGCGGACCGCGAACAGCGAGGCGCTGTCCGGG
>JBKJXJ010000303.1:0-5116 GCA_046716125.1 Candidatus Eiseniibacteriota bacterium | reverse complement strand
TCCCTCAGCCGGCACCCTCTCACCTGGTGCCCGAGCTGACCCTGATGCTCGTCGGCCTGGCAGTGCTCTTCATCCTCAACCGGCCACCGGCGCGGATCTACGCGGGTGACGCGGGCTCGCTGACGCTGGGATTCCTCGTCGGGGCGTGGGGCCTGTCCGCCGCGGGCGATCGGGATGTCGTCGCCGCGCTGCCGATCGCGGGCGTGTGGGCCGTGCCGCTGCTCGAGCTGGCACTGGTGGTTCCGGCTCGGCTCCGCCAGGGACGTTCGCCGCTGCAGGGTTCACCCGATCATTTCGCCCTGCGACTTCAAGATCAGCTGGGCTGGAGCAAGTGGCGCGTCCTCGGCTTCGCCGCGGCGGCCGGCGCCTGGTTTGCCGCCGCGCCATGGGTGGCGACATCGTTCGCGGCACCGGTCATCGCGCTCTATGCGGCCTTGTGCGCCTTGATGGCGGCGGTCGTCTGGCTCTCGTTGTGGCGTATCCCGCCCCAGGCCACGAAACTTGGGGCTGGTGTCCCGGGCACGGCGACCGTCGTCCGGAGATCGTGATCCCCCGGGGAGGGCCGGTTCACCCAGCCCGCGGCCGTGTGCGCCAATCCTCAATGACATCATCGAGAGTCCGCTCGAGGGGCGTGGTCGCGCGCCACCCGGTATCGCGCGCGATCGCCTCCGGGTCGCCGACCAGCCAGGGCAGGTCGGCCGGGCGAAATCGCGCCGGGTCCACTTCGACGCGGATCCGCACTCGAGCACGATCCACCATGTGGCTGACGAGCTCCGACAGGAGCGCGCCCTCGCCACGGCAGACGTTGTAGGCAATGCCCGCACGGCCGCGCTCCAGCAGCGTGAGGTAGGCGGTCACCACGTCGCGAACGTCGGTGAGGTCGCGGGTCACCTCGAGGTTGCCGGCCCGGAGCACCGGGTCCTCTCCGCCCGACTCGATCGCGGCGATCTGCCTCGCGAACGACGGGATCGCGAACACCGGGGCCTGCCCTGGGCCAGTGTGACCGAATGATCTCGTGCGCACGACCTCGAGGCCATGCTTGCGCGCGAACGCCTCACTCAGCGCGTCGGCCGCGGCCTTGGACAGGGCGTAGGGACTGATCGGCCGGAACGGCGCCCCCTCCGCGACCCGGGTGCCTTCGGGCTGGGGTCCGTAGACCTCGCCGCTGCCAACCACGAGGACGCGCGCCTTCGGGGCGTGGCGGGCCACGGCGTCGAGCATAGTCCAGGTGCCGATGGCGTTGGCCCGGTAGGTCTCGACCGGATGCTCGAACGAGCGGGCCGCGCTGCTCTGGCCGGCCAGGTGGATGACGCGCGTGGGCCGCGCCGAGGCGACCGCGGCGCCGAGCCCCGCCCGGTCGAGCACGTCACCGTTGCGCCAGCCCGCGACCGGCAGGCCGGCAGGCGGCTCCCCGAGGCCGAATCCGTGGACCTCGTCGCCCCGCGCGGTCAGCGCGCGCAGCAGGTGCGCGCCGACGAACCCACCCAGGCCGGTGACAAGGACGCGGTGCAGGGGAGCCCCGGGGACTTCAGCGCGCGCGCCAGTATTCCAGCATGTCGCGCAGCGTCTGCTCGAACGGGATAGTCGGCTGCCAGCCGGTTGCCTTGACGAAACGGCTGTTGTCGCCGAGGAGGATGGGGACGTCGCTGGGGCGCAGGCGCGAGAGATCCTCCCGGATCTCGATGGTCTTCGAGGTCAGCGAGAGCAGGTGGTCGAGCACCGCGCGAATCGTCCAGTCACGCCCGGTGCAGATGTTGTAGACCTCGCCGGGCTCGCACTTCTCCAGCGCCTGCCAATACGCGCGCACCATGTCCCTGACGTCGGTGAAGTCCCGACGCGCATCGAGGTTGCCAACCGAGATGACCGGCTTCTTCCTTCCCTTCTCGATGTCGGCGATCTGCTTGGCGAAGTCGGAGGCGACGAACACTGGCCCGCGGCGCGGCCCCTCGTGGTTGAACCCGCGCGTGCGTACGCAGTCGAGCTTCCAGGACATCCAGTACTGGTAGCCGAGCAGATCCTGGCCGACCTTGCTCACCGCGTAAGGCGAGAGCGGCCGGAGCGGATTGGTCTCGCGGATCGGCAGCTCGTCCGCGTGCACCATCCCGTACTCCTCGCTCGAGCACGCGAGCTGGATGCGGCACTTCATGCCGAGTTTGCGCACCGCCTCGAACAGGTTGACCTGGCCGATGATGTTGGTGCTCAGCGATTCGGTCGGCGCGGTCCACGAGGTGGGCACAAACGACTGGGCCGCGAGGTGGAAGATCCAGTCCGGGCGGACCTTCTCGATGGTATCGCGGGTCGAGGAGGCGTCGCGGAGATCGCACTCGATCATGGTGATCCGGTCCATGAAGTGCTCGATGTTCTCGGTGCGGCTGCGCCAACGGTGGATGCCGACGATCTCGCAGTCTCCCCGCTCCAGCATGTAGTCCACGAGGTGGCTTCCCACGAAGCCGGTGACACCAGTGACCAGCACGCGACGCATCAGATTCTCCTCGGGACCGGTGGGATGGGAGGGCAAACGGCGGCAGACGTTAGCCGCTCGTGGCGCTCCCGGTCAACGACGGTGCGGCGGCGGGGCGTCACTTCCGGCACTCGACCGCCAGGCAGCCCTCGAAGCGCTCCGCCTCCTCGACCTCGTTGAACCTGGGGTCGGCAGAATCGCCCAGCGAGCACCGTCGGATCGCGCTGAAGCCGTGGTGCCGTAGCATCTCGGTCATGGCGCGCTCGTCCCACATCCACAGATGGACGCTGTTTCCCAGCCAATCCCGGACAAACCCCGCCAACCCGTGCGGACGCTGCCTGCGGCCCAGGCAGGAGGCCTCCATGAAGCGGTGCGCGGCATCGCTCGAGTCGCTGGCGATGTAGTCGCCCGCGAGCCGCCGAAGATCCGGGACCACCAGCCGGAAGATCCCGCCCGTTCGGAGGTAGCGGAGCGTGTTGCCCAGCGCCCTGCCCGCATCCTCCAGCGCCAGGTGTTCGAGGACGTGCGAGCAGTAGATTCCGGCACACGACCCGGACTCCACGGGGAGGCCCCGGACGATGTCCCCGTAGCGGACATTTGGCGGGAACCGGGATTCGTTCTTGGTATACAGGCGCCCGACGATCGGCATGCGCTCGAAGCGCAGCGTGGGGCTGGCGTCGTAGTTGTCCCACCCGGTGGGAGCGAAGAGCCCGCAGCCGTACTGTACGTAGCGTCCATCCATCGAGACTCCTCCCCCTCGACCGTCAACGCGCCCGGGATCCGGGCCGCGGATCGGCGTCTCCCTCAGCGCCGATAGGCGCGGCCCATGCGCTCGACGACCTTGGGATCCGCCTGGACCTGGCCGTCGTAGCGCGACAGCCAGGGGTGGAGCGTCCCGTCCTTGATGATCACGAAGGCGAATTGGTTGCCCTGCGCCGGGAACGCCCTCCCGACCAGCTCGATGGCGGGTCCGACGATCGACAGAAAGAACCTTTGGATCGGCCGGCGGGTGTTCCGAAACCGCTCGTACGGAAGGCGAAGTCCGTAGAAGAATCGGATCTGTGGCACGTGCTTCGGATCGAAGCTGGCGATGGTCTTCACCACCTCGCGCTCGGTCCAGCGGTAGATGAAGTTCGGGATCGGACCGTTGCCGGCGCCCCCCGTCCGAAATCCTTCATCGCTGACCGCCTCGAGCTCGTAGTCCACGCCGAGTCCGAGCCGAATCGCGGCCCTCATCGCGAAGCTGTCCCTGGCCTCGAAGGCGATGACGGCGGCGCGGGCGACACGATACATCTCGAGCAGTGCGCGGTGCGGCGAATAGCAATGATGGAGCCCCGCGTTCGCCACCACGACGTCGAAGGAGCCGTCCTCGAAGCTGAGGGCCTCGGCGTCCTCTCGTGCCCAGGCATACGGCGCCAGCCCAGACGACATCCCGTCGTCGAGGTTGCTGATGGTGACGTCGGTGAAGCCAGCGCTCCGCAGGGCATCCCGATCCCGGGGTCCCCCGCAGACCACGAGCACACGGTCGTCCTTCGACACGATTCCGCTTCGGAGTGCCTGGGCAAGGACTCGGGAGTAGATCGAGGAGACCGTGGCAGGATCGGATGTGGGGATGGGACCCTCCTGTCGCAGCACCAGACCGGTCGCCGCCTCGCTCGCGCCGGCCCGGCCGCTCGTCACATGGGCGAAGCGTACTGGCCCGGGCTTTCGCGGGGCAAGCCCGAGAGTCGCTGACCGACGACAGGCATCGCGGGCGGACATCGCCCGGGGCCCGCACGTTGCAAGGTCGTGGAACGTTTCCGTAAGGTCCCCGTCGCCCGGGCCTTCGGGGGTACTCCCGGGTCAACACCCGACCCGCACCGCCCCGCCGGCCATGGATCCCTCGAGGAGCCCTCATCGTGTCGACCGGAACGCCCGCGCTCTCGCGGCATGGATCGGTCACGCCACGACGCGATCCGGCGCGCGGGCGACGCACGCTGGTCGCCATCTGCCAGGTGTACATCCCGGACCCCGCCGCCGTGGGCCAGCAGCTCGCCGGGGTGGCCGAGGCGATGGTGCGGCGCGGCTGGCGGGTGGTGGTTCTCACCTCGCGCAACGGGTATGACGACCCTGCCGAGCGCTATGCCCCGCGCGAGACGCGCAACGGGGTCGAGATCGTTCGCCTCCCCTGGTGCTCGTTCGGCAAGCAGTCCCACCTCTCCCGCCTCGCGGGGGGCCTGTCGTTCGTGTTCCAAGCGATCGTACGGGGTCTATTGCTCCCCCGCGTCGACCTCGTGCTCGTCAGCACCGTGCCCCCGATGGCTTCGCTCGCAGCTGTCGTGGTGGGCCCCCTCCGCGGCGCTCCGATCAAATACTGGCTCATGGACCTCAACCCCGACCAGATCGTCGCGCTCGGGCTCGCCCGCCCGACGGCGCTGCCGGTGCGGCTGCTCGAGTGGCTCAACCGGAGGATCCTCTCGCGGGCCGCGGACGTCATCGTGCTCGACCGCTTCATGGCCGCAAGGGTGAGCGCCCGGCAGGACCTCGGCCGGCGGCTCTGGATCGTCCCGCCCTGGGCTCTGGAGGACTACCTGGAGCCCGTACCACACGCCTCCAACCCCTTCCGATCGTCTCATGGTCTGGAGGGGAAATTGGTGGTCATGTACAGTGGGAACC
>JBKJXJ010000302.1:0-2612 GCA_046716125.1 Candidatus Eiseniibacteriota bacterium | reverse complement strand
CTGCCGATCGTCGAGATCCGCCCCAAGAGCGGGTTCTACGACTATGAGTCGAAGTACACCGCCGGGCGCTCGGAGTACTTCTGCCCGGCCGACCTGCCCGCCGCGGTGGCCGAGCGCGTCCAGTCCCTGGGGGTCACGGCGTCCCGCGCGCTCGACTGCCGGGGGGTCTCGCGCGTGGACTTCCGGCTCGATCCCGGGGATGTTCCCTGGTGCCTGGAGGTCAACACCATCCCGGGCATGACCCCCACCAGTCTGGTCCCGATGGCCGCGAAGGCTGCCGGGATGTCGTACGAGCAGGTCGTCCAACGCATGATCGAACTCGCGCTCGAAGAGGCCCGCCGCCGGCGTCTGGCGGTGCCGACCAGGGCATGAACCCCATCCGAGGAGCTCATCATATGGACAGCACGCAGAAGTTCCTGAAGGATCTGGTCGACGCCCATGGCGCCCCCGGATTCGAGGGCGACGTCGCGCGGGTGATGCAGAGGCATCTCAAGGACGTCGGCCCGATCACGCGCGACAAGCTGGGGAGCTTCATCTGCGAGAAGCGTGGCGAAAGCGACGGGCCCCGCGTCATGCTGGCCGGCCATCTCGACGAGGTGGCGTTCATGGTGAAGTGCATCACCAAGGAGGGCTTCATCAAGTTCCTCCCGCTCGGCGGCTGGTGGGGCCACGTCGTGCTGGCGCAGCGGCTCATCATCAAGACGCGCAAAGGCGATGTGCTCGGCGTGGTCGGCTCGAAGCCGCCGCACGAGCTGCGCGACGAGGACCGCAAGAAGGTGCTGGAGATCCGCGAGATGTACATCGACGTGGGCGCCACGTCGGACTGGGACGTGAAGAAGCGGCTCGACATCCACCCCGGCGACGCGATCATCCCGGACTCGCCGTTCGCGGTGATGTCGAATCCCAACGTGTACATGGCCAAGGCGTGGGACAACCGGATCGGCTGCGCCATGGCGGCCGAGACCGTCAGGGCGCTCAAGGGCGTCGCCCATCCCAACACCGTGTTCGCGGTGGCGACCGTGCAGGAGGAGGTCGGACTGCGCGGTGCGGGGACGTCCGCGTTCAAGGTCCAGCCGGACGTCGCGTTCGCGCTCGACGTCGGCATCGCGCATGACAGCCCGGGCGCCGAGGGTGACGAGAAGCTGGGCGGCGGCCCCTTGATCGTGGTCTACGACGCCACCTCGATCCCCAACCGCGGGCTGTTCGACCTGGTCATCGACACCGCGAAGAAGATCAAGATCCCGCTCCAGTTCGAGTCGGTCGAGCGCGGCGGGACCGATGCCGGGCGCATCCACATCACCGGGCAGGGCGTGCCGACCCTCTCGATGGGCGTGCCCGCGCGCTACATCCACAGCCACGTGAGCATGATCGACCGCCGGGACTTCGACGCCACCGTCAAGCTCCTCGTGGCGCTGGTGAAGCGGCTGGACAAGAAGACCGTCGCGAGCCTGACGTGAGCGATCGCCCCGTCCGTTCCCGGTCGGGGCCGCGGCACGGGGCCCCCAAAGCGGCTCCAAATCCGACCCCAGGCCCGGACGCGGAGCCGTGACGTCCCTGTCCCCCGGCGTCATCCTGCTCACGCCGCTGCTGCCCGAGAGCGAGAGGCTCCTCGACGGCGCGGTGCGGATCGGGCTGGCGATCGTCGTCGGTTTCCTGTTCCAGTGGCTGCTGTTCCTGCTCGTCGGCCGGATCGAGTCCTGGATCGTGCGGGCCGGCAAGTCGGGCCTCCACGCCCAGCAGCGGGCGCGCACCCTGGGGCAGATCCTGCGTCATCTCTGCACCGTGCTGGTCATGGGCGCGGTCTTCATCCACGCGCTGGCGGTGCTCGGCTGGAACGTGGGCCCGCTGCTCGCGGGGGCCGGGATCGTGGGCGTGGCGCTGGGCTTCGGCGCCCAGTCGCTGGTCCGCGACGTCATCGCCGGCATCTTCATCCTCGCCGAGGACCAGTTCTCAGTCGGCGACCTGATCGAGGTGAACGGGAGGCCTGCCACGGTCGAGACGCTCACGGTGCGGAGCACCACGCTGCGTGATTTCAACGGGCATCTGCATTTCGTGCCGAACGGCGAGCTGAAGATCGTCGTCAATCGCAGCCGTGGCTGGTCGCGCCTGGCGGTGGATGTGCCGGTGCCGGCGGACCAGGACATCGAGCGCGCCCTGGACGCGTGTGAGAAGGTGGCGCAGGCGATGAACAACGACGCGGCGTGGCGGTCGCGGCTGCTCGACCCGATCGAGGTGTGGGGCGTCGAGGGCCTGAGCCCCACCGAGGCGAACGTCCGGCTCGTGGTACGCGCCCAGCCGGGCGCGGATGCGCCCGAAGCGGCGCGCGAACTGCGTCGCCGGATCATCCGCGGGTTCGCGGGCGCGAACATCCAGTTCGCGCCCCGGCGCGAAATCACCATCCAACCGGCCTCGGACCCGGCCCCGGCTCCAAACCCGGCGAACCGGGACGCCGGGCCCAGCTGAAGGGGGAGAGGGAACGATGGCGTTGCGGATCTACGACACCATGACGCGGGAGAAACGCGAGTTCGTGCCGATCACCCCCGGACGCGTGACGATGTACGTGTGCGGCATGACCGTGCAGAACAAGCCCCACGTCGGCCACATCCGCGCGT
>JBKJXJ010000301.1:0-2883 GCA_046716125.1 Candidatus Eiseniibacteriota bacterium | reverse complement strand
GGTGAGGTCGAGGCCGGGAACCTGCGCCATCCGGATGCCGCGCCGCTTGAGGTTGGCCGCAAGCTGGTTGTTGGGGATGACCTTGTGCGCGAACTCCGTCGGCAGCTGGAACAGCAGGTCCATTTCGCCATTGAGGAACGACAGCCAGCGCGGCTGCGTTTCCTCGATGATGGAGATCTCGATGCGCCCGATCATCGGCAGGCGCTTGCCCTTGTGCATCGCCAGGATCGCCTGCGCGCGGGCGTCGTCGGGGGCGGGTTGGGCGTCGAAGTAGTCCTCGCGGTAGGTCGGGCTCGCCTCGAGCACGATCCTGGAGGAGCGCTTCCAGAATGCGAGGCGGTAGGGACCCGTGCCCACGGGATGGGAGCCGGCGTCCTCCTTGTAGTGCTCGATCACCTCTCGCGCCACGGCGCAGGTGATGCGGCAGTCGGCGAAGGTATAGATGAAGACGTACATCGGCTGCTCGATCTTCACCTGGAGGGTGTAGCGGTCGATCGCCTTGATGCCCTCGAGCGGCGCGTCGTAGTCGAACTTCCCGGTCTGGCGCGCGTTCGTGACCATCGCCTCCGCGCCGACCACGTGCGGCTCGAGCTCGGCGATCTGCGAGGAGCGAAGCTTCGGGTCGAGCACGCGCTTCATCGAGTAGACGTAGTCCTCGGCGACGAGCTCGCGCTTCTTCCCCATGAACGCTGGATCGTCCGAAAAGTAGATCCCGGGCTTGATGCGAATGGTGTACGTGGTCCCGTCGGCGCTCATCTCCGGCATGGCGACGGCGGCGTTGGTCTTGAGCTTGCTCGGCCGCGCGAGGTAGTCGTACGCGAGCGGCGCGTCGAAAATCGCGCCGTTCACGATGTTCGAGTAGAGGTCGCTGATGCGCGGAGGGTCGAAGCTGGTCTCGGCGATCTCGAAGGCGTAGCGCAGGACCTTGTTGGGGTCGGCGGCCTGGGCGGCGAGGGCGGCCACGCACGTGAGGGCGAGAAGGGCTCGGTTGAGCATGTCAAATCCCGGAGTGGGGGTACCTATCTTACGGCGGGACGCGCCGTCTCGATGTCCATGTACTTCCAGAAGTGGTTGCCCAGCATGAGGGGGCGGCGGAAGCCGATAACCCAGGGGTAGTACATGTCCGTGAGGATGCGGTGGACGTTCACCTTCCAGGGCGCGTAGGCGGCCACGATCTTGGCCATCTGCTGGTAGAGCTTCGTGCGCTCGGGGCTGTCGGGCATCTGCTTCGCGCGCTCGTAGAGGCGGTCGTACTCGGGCAGCCGGAAGCGCGCGAAGTTGCCCTTCTCGCCCGAGTTGGGCCCGTAGAGCGAGGTGAGCCAGGTGTCCGCATCGGGCGCGGACGCGCTGCCGCCGAGCTGCCAGAACTGCAGCTTGCCCAGATACGCCTCCTTGAGGAGGTCGGGCCACTTGGCCTTGCGGAAGCTGATGCGGATGCCGACGTCGTCCATGCTGCGCTTCCAGAGCTCGTCCATCTGCTGGTAGTACGCAGTGGGCGGCGAGTTGGCCTTCAGCTCGAGCGGGCTGCCGTCGGGCATCTCGCGGTAGCCGTCGCCGTCGCGGTCCACATAGCCGAACATGTCCAGCAGGGCCTTGGCCTTGGGTACGCTGTAATCGCCGGCGGTGGTGCGGAAGCCGGGGTCCCACCCGGCGACGCCCGGGCTGTAGGGCGTGATGGCCGGGATCGCCTGCCCCTTGCGGATGATCGCGATCTCGTCGTGCGTCTTGTAGGCGAGCGAGATCGCGCGGCGCAGCGCGATCTTTTCGGGCCCGTACCCGCCGACGACCGGATCCTCCATGTTGAAGTAGTTGAACGTGATGTCCATCGCCGGCACCTGCTCCATGCGGATGCCTCTCTTCGCGAGGTGAGGCGCGAGCTGGTTGTTGGGCATGGCCTGGTTGGCGTACTCCTCGGGCACCTTGAAGAGGAGGTCCAGCTCGCCGTTCAGGAACGCGAGCCAGCGCGGCTGTGTCTCCTCGATCACATAGATCTCGACCCGGTCGATCATGGGCAGGCGCTTGCCCTTCTGCAGGCGCAGGATCTCCTGGCCCCGGGCATCGTCCGGCGCGGGCTCCGCGTCGAAGTATTCCTCGCGGAAGTTGGGGTTCTTCTGGAACACCATCTTCGACGAGCGCTTCCAGAACGCCATGCGGTAAGGGCCGGTGCCCACGGGGTGCGCACCCACATCGTCGCCGTACTTTTCGACCACCTCCCGGGCCACGGCGCAAGTGACGCGGCAGTCGGCAAGGTTGTAGATCCAGGTGAAGTTGGGTTTCTCCAGCCGGAGCCGCCAGGTGTAGCGGTCGAGCGCCTTTATGCCCTCATACGGCGCGTCGTAGTCGAACCTGTTCGCCTTGCGGGCCGCAGCGATGACCTTCTCGCTGTCGAGGAGGAATCCTTCGACCTCCGACAGCAGCGGCGAGGCGTTCTTCGGGTCCATGACGCGCTTGATCGAATACACGTAGTCATGGGCGGTGAGCTCGCGCTTCTTGCCGTTGAACGCCGGGTCGTCATCGAAGTAGATGCCCGGCTTCACGCGCATGGTGTAGGTCTTGCCGTCGGCGCTCACTTCGGGCATTCCCGTGAGCGTCGCGGGCCTGAGCCTGAGCGGGCGAGCGAGGTGGTCGTAGTCGAGCGGGCTGTCGAAGATCGCCGAGATCACCGTGTTCGAGTAGATGTCGCTCACCCGATGCGGGTCCGCCGAGGTCTCGGCGACGTCGAACTGGTAGCGGAGGACCTTCTGGGGCTGGGCCTGGGCGAGCGCGGCGGCCGCGGCAAGGCCCAGGGCGGCGAGGACGGGTCTCATGCAGAGATTGTGCAACAACGCCCGTTACGTGGAGCGCCCCACCATGAACTCGCGCAGCGCCCGCGCCGTGTGCCCG
>JBKJXJ010000300.1:0-11527 GCA_046716125.1 Candidatus Eiseniibacteriota bacterium | reverse complement strand
CTCTACGACTCCGCCCCACGAACTACGGCCGGGGCCCGCCACACGCGACTCCGCTTGGCGGGTCTTGAAACCAGTTCTAGATGGCTTCACCCGAAACGGCAACGCGGAGCCGGTCGGTCGAGACCCGGCTCCGCGCGACGTGTCCGCCTGTCGAGGCTACGGCAGAGGCAGCTTGACCTTGTCGCCCCCTGCCACTGGCTCCCCATCGAGCGTGCGATAGCCGATCGGGCCCAGCTTGAGCGCCGAAAGCTGCGGCTCGATGCGCGCGCGATCGCCGACGGCGATCACCTTCATGTCGGACGGGCGCAGGTGCTTCTGCGTCGCCTGGCTGATGTCCTCGGCGCTGATGGACGCGATCCGCGCCGGCAGCCCCTGGTAGTAGTCGGGCGGCAGGCCGAGCAGGTAGAGCTG
Source organism: Candidatus Eiseniibacteriota bacterium (assembly GCA_046716125.1). Classification (GTDB taxonomy): domain Bacteria; phylum Eisenbacteria; class RBG-16-71-46; order RBG-16-71-46; family RBG-16-71-46; genus WS-11. Next base: position 11,116 of record JBKJXJ010000300.1, on the reverse strand, counting down.
ACCAAAGGTCGCCGCCGTGCTCGCCGTGGTCATGAAGTACGCCGGCAGCGTGCGCGAGACCGACTCCTTGGCGAGGCGCAGCTCGTCGCTGGTGACCGGCGCCGAGAGCATCCCCGAAACCTCGTTCATCATCTCCTTGACCGACGCCCCGGTGACATCGGTGCGCACGTCGGCGCCCATGATGTAGGGCCCGGGCAGCCGGTTCTCCGGCAGCGACGAGTAGGCGCCGTAGGTGTAGCCGTTCTTCTCGCGCAGGTTCAGGTTGAGCCGGCTCGAGAACAGACCGCCCAGCACCTGGTTCATCACGGTGAGCTTCTCGTGGTCGGGATCCGAGCGCTGGACGCCGAGCTGGGCCACGAGCAGCGTGGTCTGAGGCGTGCCCGGCTTGTCGGCGATCAGCACGCGTTCCGGAGCGGGCGAGACCGCCACCGTCGCGGCGGGCACCGGACCGGCGCCTTTGCGCCAGCCGCCGAACGCGGCGATCGCGAGCCGGCGCGCTTCGGCCTCCTTCAGGTCCCCGGTCAGGATGAGGGCGGCGTTGTCGGGACGGAAGTACGTGCTGTAGAGCTTCTCAAGGTCGGCCCGGCTCGCCTTCTTGAGGGCTCCCTCCTTGCCGATCACCATGTGGCCGTAGGGATGCTGGCTGCCGTAGATGTCGCTCCACATCACCTTGAACGCGGTGCGGGTCGGGTCGTCGCGGTCCTGGAGCAGAGCCGTGAGCCGCTCGGTGCGCACCCGCTCGACCTCCGTCTCGGGGAAGGACGGGGACAGCGCGACTTCGGCCAGCATGCCCAGCGCGGGCGCGGCATTGCCCTTGAGCATGCGCATGGACAGCGTGCAGCCGTCACGGCCCATGTCCGAGCCAAGCCCGGTGCCGAGTCCCTCCAGCTCGCGCGCGATCGCCAGCGCGTCACGCTTCTCGGTGCCCTCGTCCAGCATCGCCAGCGTGAAGCCGGCGAGGCCTGGAGCGTCGATCGGATCTGAGCTGCTCCCGGCCCGCACCGCGAGCTGCGCGGTGACGATCGGCAGCACGTGCGACTCGATCAGATAGACCGTCAGCCCGTTGGCGAGCTCGAACCGCTTGGCCGCCGGCAGCGGCGCGGTGGACGCCGCGGACGGTCCGGGGACCTCCTTGCGCCACGGCTCGCGCGACTCGACCGGGGAGGACGTCGCGGCGGCGACCGACTTGGATACCGGGGGCGTCGGCGGCGCCGGCGGCAACACCTTCTCGCCCGGGAGGACCTGCACGACCGAGCGCTTGTCGCGCGCGAGCCGGGTGGCGATGAACTCCTTCACCTGGTTCGCCGTCACCGCTTCGTAGCGCGCCAGGTCCTTGTTCAGGTAACCGGGATCGCCGGTGTAGTGGTTGTAGTGATTGAGCAGATCGGCCAGCGCGCCCAGACCTTCGATCTGGGTGAGCATCTGGGTCAGGATGACTGACTTGGTCGACTTCATCTCGGGCGCGGTCGGTCCCGACTTGACCAGCGAGTCGAGCTCGACCTGGATCGCGGCTTCCAGCTCCTCGACGGTGTGTCCGGGCCGCGCGGTGGCGACGATCTGGAACACCGAGGTGAGCTCGGCCGACTGCTGAACCGCCGAGACGTCTTGCGCGATCTTCTGCTCATAGACCAGGCGCTTGTAGAGGCGGCTGGCCTTGCCCCCGCCCAGGATGCGCGCGGCCACGTCGGCTTCGGCGTCGCCCGGCTGGTAGAACGCCGGCGTGAGCCACGACAGGTAGACGCGCGGCAGCTCGACCTGGTCGGTCACCGTCAGACGACGCTCCGAAGTTAGCGGCGGCGTCACGACCTCGACCGGCGCCACCTCGGGACCCTTGGGGATGGTGCCGAAGTACTTCTCGATCATCGCCTTGGTCGAATCGATGTCGATGTCACCCACGACTGACAACGTCGCGTTGTTGGGCGTGTAGTACTGGGTGAAGAAGTCGCGCACGTCCTCGAGCTTCGCCGCCTGGATGTCGGCATGCGAACCGATGACCGACGCGTAATAAGGATGCCCGTCCGGGAAGAGCTGGTGGGCGACCTCCTCCTCCCCGAGCCCGTACGGCGCGTTTTCGGTGCTCTGCCGGCGCTCGTTGCGCACCACGTCCTGCTGGTTCGAGAGCATGGCCTGGTCGAGCCGGTCGAGCAGGAAGCCCATGCGATCGCTCTCGAGCCACAGCGCCAGCGCGAGCTGGTTCGACGGCAGGTCCTCGAGATAGTTCGTGCGGTCGAGGCTGGTCGTGCCGTTCACGTTGGACGCGCCCGCCGCCTCGAGGTAACGGAAATGCTGGTCGGCGCCGACGTGCCCCGAGCCCTGGAACATCATGTGCTCGAACAGATGCGCGAATCCGGTGCGGCCCTCGGCCTCCTTGGCCGGACCGACGTGGTACCAGACATTGACCGCAACGACCGGCAGACGATCATCCTTGCGCAGGATGACCTCGAGTCCGTTGGGGAGCTCGTACTTCTCGAAGGCGATGTTGACCTGGGGGGCATCGCCTTCTCCTCCCGCCGTGCCGCCGCAGCCTCCGCCCGAGAGCGTCACAGCGGCCAGGGCCAGCAGGGCGAGCGCAGATCCGGCGAACGCCCGGGCGCGTGAACGAGACATCCTGGGACTCCTTTCGTAGGGACGATCATCATGGGTGGCCTCATGAACCTAAGGATGCGACGGAAGCCCGGGCAAGCCCGGCGGCACCGGGGCCGCGAAAGCAGCCACGAGCGCCCGGTTGGACGCGACGAACGCGAGCCGCTGCCTGGGAGACCCGAGTGCAAGGCGCCGAGGGAGCGACGAGCGAGACGTATCGGAAGATACGTCGCAGCGAGGAGTGACCGAAGGCAACGCAGCAATCGGGTCTCCCAGGCAGCGGCTACGTGCCCTCGCTCCAGGTCCTCAGGTAGCGGTCCTGCTCGGGCGTGAGGGTGTCGATGCCGACGCCCATGCTCTTGAGCTTGAGCCGGGCGACCTGCTTGTCGATATTGGCCGGCACGATGTAAACCTCCTTCTTCAACGTCTTCGCCTTCTTGCGCAGGTACTCGACACTCAGCGCCTGGTTGGCGAACGACATGTCCATCACCATCGCCGGGTGGCCTTCGGCCGCCGCGAGGTTGATGAGGCGTCCCTCGCCCAGCAGATAGATGCGCTTGCCGCCCGCGAGCCGGTACTCCTCGACGAACGGGCGCACCGTGCGCTTGGAGGCCGACATGCGCTCGAGCGCCGGGATGTCGATCTCGACGTTGAAGTGGCCGCTGTTGGCTACGATCGCGCCTTCCTTCATGGCCGCGAAGTGCTCGCGCCGCAGCACCGACTTGTTCCCGGTGACGGTGATGAACAGGTCGCCGCGCGGCGCCGCCTGTGCCATCGAGACCACCTGGTACCCGTCCATCGCCGCTTCGAGCGCCCGCAGCGGGTCGATCTCGGTCACCAGCACCGTCGCCCCCTGCCCCTTCGCGCGGACCGCGAGCCCGCGCCCGCACCAGCCGTAGCCCGCGATGACCACGGTCGAGCCGGCGACCAGCATGTTGGTCGCCCGCAGGATGCCGTCCATCGTGCTCTGCCCGGTGCCGTAGCGGTTGTCGAACAGGTGCTTGGTGTCGGCGTCGTTGATGGCGATCACCGGGTAGCGCAGCACCTTGCCCGCCGCCATCGCGCGCAGGCGCGTGACGCCGGTCGAGGTCTCTTCCGTGCCGGCGAGGACGCCGCGCAGGTAGTTGCGCTTTTTGGTGTGCAGCACCGTCACCAGGTCGCAACCGTCATCCATCGTGAGGGTCGGGCGCGCCTCGATGCACGAGAGGATGTGCGAGTAGTAGGTCTTGTGATCCTCGCCCTTGATCGCGAAGGTCGCCACACCGTAGTGACCCACCAGCGCCGCGGCCACGTCATCCTGGGTGCTGAGGGGATTCGAGCCGCACAGGAACACCTCGGCCCCGCCGGCCTGAAGCGTGCGGGCGAGGTTGGCGGTCTCGGTGGTCACATGCAGACAGGCGGCGATCTTCAACCCGCGCAGCGGCCTCTCCTTGGCGAACCGGGCCCGGATCTGCCGCAGCACCGGCATGTGGCGCTCGGCCCACTCGATGCGCAAGCGGCCCTCGCGCACCAGGCGCATGTCCTTCACGTGGCCGGCGACGGCCATTCCGTTCGTGGCGACGCCGTTCGCGCGGCGCGTGGCTCGCTTTGCCATGAGGGTACCTCGACGTTGGGGTTCGTGGGTTGGACGTGCATGTGACGACGCGGCGCATTGTGCCCGAAGGACGGTGGGAGGTTCAAGCGATGAAATCGGAGTGGCGCGTCGATGGAACATTAGATATGCTTATGCATATGAAACGAACCACACTCGTTCTCGACCCCGCCCTGTACGCCGCGCTCAAGCGGCGGGCCGCGACGGAAGGTCGAACCCTCACCGACGTCGTCGAGCGCGCGCTGCGGCTGGGTCTGGCGGCCCCTGCAGCCGCGCGCCGGGCGCGCGTGGCACTCCCCTCCTACGATCTCGGGCCGTTCCTGGTCCAACCCGGCGACGCTGACGCGCTCGCCGGAATACGGCGAAGCACCGTGCCCCGCGAGGAGGATCGATGATCGCGGTGGACGCGAGTGTCCTCGCGTACGCGGTGAATCGCTTCGCCCCCGAGCACCCCCGGGCCGCTCGGGTCGTCGAGGAGCTGGCGAACGGCGATGTTCCCTGGGCGCTTCCCTGGCCCGCCCTGCACGATTTCCTCGGCTTCGTCACCCATCCGCACGCCGTCGTCCGCCCGCTCGGTCCGGCCGACGCGTGGGCGTTCGTCGAGCGCCTGCTGTCGAGCCCGTCCGTCCGGGCCCTCGGCCCCACCGAACGACATGCCCCGGTGCTAGCCGAGGTCCTCGCCAGTTCCCCTGCCGTTTCGGCGGGACTTGCCGGGCTCCAGGTCGCCGTGACGCTGCGGGAGCATGGTGTCCGGGAACTGCTCAGCTCGGATCGCGGGATGAGGCGTTACCCCTTCCTGTCGGTGCGCGATCCCCTTCACGGGGAGCCCTGGACGGCGAGGGCCGCGCCCCTGCGGCGCTATCGGGTTCTCAAGGTACCCTCGACCGGGGCCTGATGCTGCGCTGATTGACCCCGGGGCTTCCCGCGGCCGATTGTAATATCATAGATATATGGATGCGCGGCCTTTTATATCAGATCGTCTCGGGCGTATGAATCCCGCGGGCGCCCTCGCGCTGGTCGTTGCGCTGCTGGTCCCGGCGTCGTGCGCGCAGTCCCCTGTCGAGCCGGATCCGAGCACGGTGCCCGTCGCCTCGGTCGTCGTGATTCCCGCGTCCGGCACCCTCGAGGTCGGCACCTCCACGACCCTCCGGGCGATCCTCAGAGACGCGCATGGCAATCCGCTGTCGGGGAGGCTCGTGGCCTGGACCACCGACGACGCGGCGGCTTCCGTGGCGCCCACGGGACGCGTCATCGCCGCCAGCCCCGGCGCGGCAACCATCACGGCGACGAGCGGAGGCATCGGCGGGACCTCCACCATCACGGTCATCGACGCTCCTTCTCCCGGAACGTTGCATGTGTTCGTGGGGGCCGGCGACATCGCCAATGGCGGCCCTGGGGCCGAGGCGACGGCCAGTCTGCTCGACAACATCCCGGGCACCGTGTTCACCACCGGGGACAATGCGTACCCGGACGGCACCGCCTCCGACTTCGCCACAAAGTACGATCCCACCTGGGGGCGGCACCGGGAGCGCACCCGGCCATGCCCCGGCAATCACGACTACCACACCCCCGGGGCGAGCGCGTACTTCAGCTACTTCGGCGCCCTCGCGGGCCCCACCGGACAGGGCCACTACAGTTACGATCTGGGCGACTGGCACATCATCTCACTCAACAGCAATATCGACATGAGCGCCGGCTCGGCGCAGGAGCAGTGGCTGCGCGCCGACCTTGCCACCAACAGCAAGGACTGTATCCTCGCCTACTGGCATCACCCGCGCTTCAGCTCGGGTTCGCACGGCAGCTCGACCGCGTCTCAGCCTCTCTGGCAGGCGCTCTACGAGGCGGGCGCGGAGGTCATCGTGGTCGGGCACGACCACAACTACCAGCGCTTCGCGCCCCAGACCGCGACCGGCGTCGCCGATTCCGCGCGCGGCATCCGACAGTTCGTGGCCGGGATGGGCGGCGCCGGTCACTACAACTTCAGCTCCCCGATCGCCAACACCGAGGCGTACGATACGAATACCTACGGCGTGCTCAAGCTCACGCTCGGGCCAGGGACCTACTCGTGGGAGTTCATTCCGGAGGCCGGAATGACCTACACCGACGCGGGTAGCGGAACCTGCCACCCGTAGGTTCGCTGGGCGACCTCCCGGCCGCTCGAGGGGGACGCGAGCGGCGGATTCCGGTGCAGCGTGGGCTCAGCGGATCCCGAACCGCTTCATCTTCGTGATGAGTGTCGTCCTGGCCATCCCGAGCGCACGGGCCGCATCGCTGCGGCTGCCTCTCGCCTGAGCCAGGGCTTCGACCATTCGCCGCCGCTCCGCCTGGAGGAGTTCCTCTTCCAGCGTCGAGGCCACCTCGGGGTCGTCCAACTGGACCGCTTCCGCCGGGATCTCCTGATCGGGGGCGCCGAGGATGACGAGCCGCCGGAGGACGCCCTGCATCTGTCGCACGTTGCCTGGCCAGGCGTAGGCCACGAGCCGATTGCGCGCACCAGCCGACAGACGAACGTGCTTCCCCTGATCGCGACAGGCCTCGTCAAAGAAGTGGCTGATGAGGAGGTCGACATCGTCGCCGCGCTTGCGTAGCGGCGGGATCACGACCACGGCCTGAGCCAGGCGGTAGTAGAGGTCGGTCCGGAATCCCTCCCCTTTCTCGAGCGCCGCGCGGTCACGGTTGGTGGCCGCGACGACCAGCGCATCCACTTCGAGATTGCGGTTGGCGCCGACACGGCGAATCTCCCCGGTCTCGAGGAACCGCAGGAGGCGGGCCTGGAGTTCGAACGGCATCTCGGCGATCTCGTCGAGGAACGCCGTTCCTCCATCACAGACTTCGAAGAGTCCCGGCTTGTCTCGCGTCGCGCCGGTGAACGATCCGGCGACATGGCCGAACAGTTCGCTTTCGATGACGTCGCGCGGCAGATTGGCGCAGTTGATCGGGACGAACTGGCCCTTTCGGCCCGAAAGCCGGTGGATGCCGCTCGCGATGAGCTCCTTCCCCGTGCCCGACTCGCCCAGGATCAACATGGGGGCATCCGCCGCCGCCAGCTTGCTCACGTCGGTCAGCAGGTCAAGGACGACGCGGTTGCGCGTGATTATGCCAAATGTCTCCATCGCCCACGCCGAGCGGCGGTCGGCCTCCGCGGAGCCGCGGGGGCGGCGGCGGGGGCGGATGGACTCGGCGACGGTCTCGCCCGACGTGCTCGGGGCATCGGAGGCCATGCTGGCGATCCGCGCGGTTGCTTCTGCCAGCTTGGCCTCGGCTCCCATCCGCTCGAACTGATCGCGCGCCGCGTAGTACGCCTCGAGCGCAGCGCGGAGGTCCGCATACTCGCCGGCGTGCGATCCGCGGAGCCAGTCGCCATACGCCATCCAGAGCTTTCCCCATTCGTAGGGTGTCTCGATGTCGTCGTAGTAGGCAAACCCCTGATCGAACCACTTCTTCGCCTCGGCCGGCTTGCCGAGGGCCGCCGTGGCAAGGGCGAGGACGCGGTAGGTGGCGGCTTCCTCGTAGCGGTCGCCGAGTTGGCGGCAGTGGTCGAGGCCGATCTTTGCCTCGTCGAACGCCTCGCCGTGGCGGTCCAATAGGTAGTAGCACTCCGCCCGTCGCCTTCGGAGCTCGGCGACGATGTCACCCTTGGGAACCAGGGCTAGGGCTTCTGGCCAGACGCGATCGTAGTGGGCCAGGGCCTCTGCAGCCTGACCCTGCTCAAGGTCAATATCACCCAGAAACTCTGTCGTGAGCAGAGATGGGCGCGACTCGGAATGCGGCACCTCCCACTCGAGTCTTCGCGTGAAGAGAACGCTTGCCCCTTCATACTTGCCCCGATGGAGCAGGATCATCCCCTTGAGAAGGCTTGAGTACCACTCCCACGCTCGTGCGCACACTGCGGCTGATTCATCGATGCACTGGTCTGCCATCTGCTCACCCGCATCCAGCCGCCCTCGCTTCCAGACTGCAATCGCCAAGCTCCGGCGTGAATGAGCTGCCAAATACCGATAGCCGCTTGTCTCGGCGATGCGAAGCGCCTCAGAACATGACTCCTCGGCACCGCCCCATCGGCAGTGGGCTCTCTCAATCTGGCCAAAGTTGTTCAGGGCGACTGACTCCCAATACAAATCGCCCGCCCGTCGCGCGGAAACGACGCCTTCAAGTGCGTACCTCCGAGCCAGCTCAAACTCACCACATTGGAGCTCGGCGGAAGAGAGAAGCACCGAGCATTGTGCGAGGAGCGCAGAGTCTGGTCTCCGAAGGAGATCTGCCCGCACACCAAGCAACCCCTCAATGCCTTCATGAACGTGATTAAGAAGTCTTTGACAGTTTGCTTCGGTCATCCTAAGCAGCAGGAGGTCATCAATGGCAGCCAGCAAAGTCCCGGACGACCTGCCAGCCCAAGCCTGGCACACCCTGAGGGCCTTCTCGCGCTCACCCAGCATGGTGTGTGCGCGAGCCACAGACATGTCCAGCCGCAACTCCCAGACGTCGCCTTCGGCCCGCACCACACGCGATGATTGTGAGGCCAACGACAAGGCTAGGTTGGCCTCTCCTGCACGGATCAAGGCCTCACAGCATGTAGTCACTGCCCCGCCCAATGGAAGCGAGACAACACCACCGTCGGCCGATTGGATCAATCTCTCGATGGCCGAAGCACGAAGGATCGGATCGTTGTTCATCGTCGCCGCGTCCGCGCATCCCGTGTGTTCTGCCTGGGAGCTTGAGGTGCCCGCACTGTCGACGCGGTTGGAGAACACCTAAGGTTCAAGGGCTCCCGCTTGGTCAGACCGAACCAATAGCTCCTGAGCGATACCAGCAGTCGGCCCCCGCCTGGCTCATCCGGATCCCCCCTATCGTTCGTCGGACCGGTGACCACCACATCTTCATTCGCCGCCGCAACCTCCGGCTGTATCGCTCCAACCGACCCGAGAGCAAAAACCAGCGCGGCCAGAACCACCGCATACCGCAGCGTCCACTTCATTCGCCCACTCCTACGGGGTTCCATCCCCGTATCTCGCGGCTCTGGTACCGGTCGTCCGAGGGCCGACAGAAAAAGACAGGGCCCGGCCATGGCATGCGCGTGCATGCCGTGGCCAGGCCGTGAACAGTTCCCTGGTTCGGTGAGGGGAGTGCCCGCATAAAGAGCCCCGAGCCAAAGAGATCGTACGTCCGTCAACCCCGCAAGATTACGGAGTTCGTCTGGCGGAGGCCAATGAATTGTTGCTCGGGCCCCCGCGGAGATCGCGGACGGCCCGTGCCAGCAATGAAGCACGCGGTGCCGCGCCAAGTCCTCAACTGACCTCGAAGTCAGTTGACGCTGCATCCAGGCCGCAGATGGGAATACTCCAACCCTTGCGAATGCAACGGCTTATCGGCCCGCCCCCGGCCCGAAGCGCTTCATGAACTCCGTCCCCCTCAGCGCGCGCCGCGCGCCCAGCAGGTGCACCAATCCCCGCACCTTCGTCGCGAACCCGGCCGAGTCCGTCTCGGCGGCGAAGGTTCTTCCCGCCGCCTCGCGGTTGGCAAACCGCAGGTTCTCGGCCACGCGCATGGCCACGGGCAGGCGATCCAGCGCTAACGCCCGCTGGCTGCAGTAGACGTTGCCGGTGTCGTATCTGGGATTCGCTCCGGTCTCGACCAGGGCATTCCCTACGATCTCACCCGGCTCCGGCGGCACGCTGTCGCCGCGCCAGACCGCGATCCCGCACGCTCCGGTGCGGTATATGACGTTGTTGCGGAAGGTCCCGTGCGGTCGGCCCTTGTCGGCGTCCCAGAGCGTCATCCCCCAGGTCAGGATCTCCTCGATCACGTTCTCCTCGGCCACGACCTGGGCGTCCACGAACACCCCGATGCCCTTCCAGTAGTGGCGCACGGCGTTCCCCCGCACCAGGGCGCGGGCGTCCCAGGTGACGCCGATGCCGACGCCACGCCCACCGCCATGGCGGCCCCCGCTCGATTGGTCCACCCCGTCGATCCAGTTGTCCTCGATCACTGCCCTCACGCCGCGAAAGAGGGCGATGCCGTCCCACGAGTTCCGGACCATCTGGCAGCCGCGCACCGTCAACTCGGCACCGTCGCGCGCGGTCACGCCCATGATTCCGACGACGGTGCGCTTGACGATCGCCGAGTCGCCGAGGTTTTCCGCGATGTCGAGACCGTTCAGGCTCACGCGCCCGCCCTTGACCACGACCGCGGCGTCACTGGCCATGCCGCTCGTGTCCCGGATGCCACCGGTGACCGTCAGGCTATCGAGCCCGCAGTCCGTGCAGTGTTCGAACAGCACGCCGTAGCCGGCCCGGGTCTCGAGGATGGTCCTCCCGGGACCCGCTCCCACCAACCGCACGCCGCGCCCTCGCACGAGCAGCCCTCGCGTCGCCCGGATCAACGAATCGGGGCGCTCACAGTTGGCGCAGGTCGAGTCCGCGTACGGGATCGCCCGGAACTGGTAGAGGCCGGGCTCGAGCCGGACGGTGCCGCCGTCGCGGGCGGCCGTCACCGCACGCTGCAACTCGTCACCCCGCAGGCGCGCGGTCGGATCGGCGGGCCCCAAATCGCCAGGTCGCGCCCCAACCGCCACGGGTGACTTCGCTTTGGTCGTGGCGGCCGCGGCGATCACGCCGGCGTCGGCGGCCCGAGCCCCGGCAAACGCGCTGGCGATCGCAGCCATGATGGCGACGCTGACCCATCCTCGAGCAGGCGCCCGTCGACTGCTCAATTAATGGCCTCCGTTCGGCTTTGTCGTGATCACGTCGTGCGCTTTGCACAGCTCGCGCTGCGAGCCCCACCCATTTCACAATCCCCTTGCACGGATGGCGTCCATTTGTCTTGTGCGTTCGTGAGTTCGGCGTTACACCCGTACCCGGTGGAGCCATGGAAGGGCGGGGCATCCGCCAGCGTATTCCCACAAGGAGGATTCACGAATGAAGACGCGCATCGTTCTGCTGTCGG
>JBKJXJ010000299.1:0-12665 GCA_046716125.1 Candidatus Eiseniibacteriota bacterium | reverse complement strand
AGCATCTGCAGCGTGCGGTGGCCCCGGTGCGCCGGCAGCGGCGCCTTCCACAGCGACTCGAAGCGCGCCCGATCGTCCGCGTTCGCGACGTCGTAGCCGCCCGGCAGCTTGTCGGGGTCGACGCCGCACTCGCCGCCGCCCTGGACGCCCGAGTGCCCGCGGATCGGCAGGATGCCGCACTTCTCGCGTCCCAGCATGCCGCGCGCGAGGGCGAGGTTCACCACCGCCTTCACGTTGTCCACGCCGAACCGGTGCTGGGTGAGGCCCATGCTGTAGACGAACACCGCGGTCTTCGCCCGCGCGTACTGCTCGGCGAAGCGGAGCATGTCGGCGCGCGTGAGCCCCGCGGCCTGCTCGAGCGACTCCCAGGATTGGCCGGCCAGCAGCGATTCCAGCTCACCGAACGCGGCGGTGCGCCGGGCGATGAAGTCGCGGTCCAGCCACTGGCGCTCGATCAGGTGCTTGAGCACACCGTGCAGGAACGCGATGTCACCGCCCACGCCGACCTGGAAGAAGTCATCCATCAGCTTCGTGCCGAACACCGCGCTGCGCAGATCGCTCGGGACCCAGTAACGCTCGAGCCCCGGCTCGCGCATCGGGTTCACCACCAGGATGCGGGTGCCCTGGCGCTTCGCGTAGCACAGGTACTTGGTCGTGACCGGCTGGTTGTTGGCGAGGTGCGAGCCCAGGATGACGACCAGGTCGGCGCCGATCATGTCCTTAAGCGAGCAGGTCGGAGCGGGGATGCCGAGCGTGTCCTTGAGGCCGGCGACGCTCGCCGAGTGGCAGAGCCGCGCGCACAGGTCCAGATGGTTCGAGCCCATGAGCCGCGCCGCCTTCTGGAATGCGAAATAGGTCTCGTTGACCAGCCCTCGCGAGGTGGCGAAGAACCCCATGCGTTCGCCGGGGACGTCACGCAGCTCCTCGGCGACGATGCCGAGCGCCTCGTCCCACGACAGCCGGTCGAACCGGTCGCTGCCGCCTCGGTGGATGAGCGGGTAGGGGAGGCGCCCGAGCCGATGAAGCTCATGATTGCCGAGCGCCCTTAAACCCGCGAGGTCCCGGAGCCGCTCGTCCCGGATCGGGCCCATGGTGTTGAGCCGAAGCAGCTTGAGTCGCGTCATGCAGAGATGGACGCCCGAGATGACGTCGTCCTTGAGCCCGCGCGGCCCGAGCGAGCAGCCGTCGCACACGCCGCGCGTGAGGATGCGCCACGCGTAGGGGAGGTTGTCGCGGTTCTCCCACACCACCTGGGCCATCTCGGCGAACGGCCGGGGACGCGGATGGCGGCGGGGTCCGAACGGGACCAGGTCGCGCAGCCGGAACCGGCCTCCGCTCGAGTGCATCGGGGTGGGTGGCATCAGGACGGGAGGTTAGCACGGCGTGGCGCAGTGGGTTTGCGGGGGGCGAGGAGCGCCGGAAATGGGCGAAAGGCTGACGGGCCGATGATCCTCGCCCGGCAGCATATGGAGCGGGTGACACCGCGAAGGACGCAGTAGTATCATTGATATCCAATCCGGAGGCCGCGTGGATCGCAGATGGGGTTTGTGTACCCTGGCGGCTCGGCGAAAGAGAGCGCGTCGACCGGGTGTGGGTCGAGCGGGCCGAACGCGCCGACGGGCCGTGGAGCCACCCGTGCACCCATCGCATCGCATCCTGCCTATCCTGTTGCTTGCGCTCGCGGTCGCCTGCGGGATGGTCACGCGCGTCGCGGCCCACGCGCCGACCTCCGTCCCCATCGCCGAGCTCACCCGTCGCATCGCGGAGCATCCCGACCGCCCGGACCTCCTGCTCGAGCGTGGCGAACTGCGGCGCGTCGCGGGCGACCTCGCCGGGGCGGAGGCCGACTACGCCGAGGTCGAGCGGCTGGAGCCCGGGCACCCCGAACTTCGACTGGCCCGCGCCGCGCTGGCGCTGGACATCGGCGAGGGGGCCACGGCGCGCCGGCTGCTGGACGACGTGCTCGCGGTGCGCCCGCGGGACACGAAAGCGCTCCGCCTCCGCGCCAGGGCGCTCCTCGCGATGGGCGAGCGGCCGGCGGCGATCGCCGACCTCGGCGCCGCGATCGCCCTCATCGACCGGCCGCACCCCGATCTGTTCCTCGAACGGGCGAGGCTCCAGGTGGCCGAGGCCGATCGCGCAGGCGCCCGCGCCGGGCTCCTCGAGGCGCGCTCGCGGCTCGGCGAGGTTGCGAGCCTCGAGCTGTTCGCGATCGAGCTGGAGCTTGCGGACGGTCGCCCCGCGGCGGCACGCGAGCGGCTCGGGGCGCTGAGCGCCCGGTATCCGGAGCGAGCGGCCCTCGATGGGTTGGCCGCGCGGATCGCGGCGGCGGGCGGGGGTTCGGCCGAACGGGGGTCGGAGGGGCCTGACGACATGGCGCCTGTTGGGGCGCCCGCCGGCGCGACATCGTCAGACTTCCCGGAGCGGATCGCGCGCCCGGCCGGCGCGGCCGGCACGACGGGTGTGGTCACGGCCCTGCCGCGCAACTCGACGTGGAAGTACGACACCACCGGCACCAACCGTCTCGCGACCTGGCGCCAGACCTCGTTCGACGACTCGGCCTGGCCGAGCGGACCCGGGATCCTGGGATACGGCGAGCCGTACGTCGCCACCACCGTTCCCTTCGGACCGAACCCGGCGAACAAGTATCCGACCCAGTATTTCCGGACCACGTTCAACGTCAGCGATCCGGTCGCCGGCGTCCAGTCGCTCACCATGACGGCGAACTATGACGACGGCTTCGTCGTCTACCTGAACGGGGTGGAAGCGGCGCGGCGCGCGATGCCCGGCGGCTCCATCACCTACACGACGCTCTCGTCAGGGCACGAAGGCGGCGCCTACGAGAATATCGACCTGAGCGGGGCGCTGCTCTGGCTGGTGCAGGGGACGAATGTGCTTGCGGTCGAAGTCCATCAGTCCTCGCTGAGCTCGAACGATCTGGTCTGGGACGCGGACCTCGCGTACTCGGACATGGCCCACCTCACGCGCGGCCCTTATTTGCAAATCGGCACTCCGGACGCGATCACGGTGCGCTGGCGCACGAACACGGCGGTGGACAGCCGGGTACGCTACGGGACATCGCCCGGCAACCTCACGAGCGACGCGTCGAACGCCGGGCCCACCACCCAGCACGAGGTGCGGCTCACCGGTCTGCTGCCCGCGACCCGGTACTACTACTCGGTCGGCACCGCCGCCGCCGTGCTCGCGGGGGATGCGAGCTTCACCTTTCGCACCGCGCCGGCCGTCGGGACGACGCCGCCCGTGCGGGCGTGGATCCTCGGCGACTCGGGCCAGCCTACCGCCGCAGCCTTCGACGTGCGGGACGCGTATACCGGCTGGAGCGCAGGCCGCAGCACGGACCTGTGGCTCATGCTGGGTGACAACGCATACAGCAGTGGCACCGACAGCGAATACCAGGTCGGCGTGTTCGATCAGTACCCGTTGATGTTGCGCCAGAGCGCGCTGTGGCCCACGCGCGGTAACCACGACAATCTCCACAGCGGCGCGAACAACGACTACTACGACATCTTCACCATGCCCGCCGCCGCCGAGGCCGGTGGACTGATCTCCGGCACCGAGGCGTACTACTCATTCAACTGGGCGAACATCCACTTCATCTGCCTCGACTCGGAGGGCAGCAGCCGACTGCCCGGGGGCGCCATGCTCACCTGGCTGGCGAACGACCTCGCCGCCAATACGCAACCCTGGGTGATCGCGTACTGGCATCACCCGCCCTATACCAAGGGATCGCACAACTCGGACAGCGAATCGCAGCTCATCGAGATGCGCCAGAACGCGATCCCCATCCTCGAAGCCGGGGGAGTGGATCTCGCGCTGACCGGCCACAGCCACTCCTACGAGCGCTCGTTCCTGATCAATGGCCACCACGGGCACTCGACCAGCCTCACGCCCGCGATGATCGTGGACGGCGGCGACGGGCGGCCTGACGGTGATGGCGTCTACGTCAAGCCAGGGGCGGCTCAGACGCCCAACGCCGGCGCCGTGCACGTCGTGGCGGGGAGTTCGTGCCAGATCAGCGGCGGCTCCCTGAATCACCCGGTCATGGTGACCTCGCTCAATCTCTGGGGCTCGATGGTGCTGGATATCGAGGCGAACCAGCTCGAAGCGCGGTTCCTGGACCGGTACGGTGCCGTGCTCGACAGCTTCGTGATCGAGAAGACCGCCGTGACCGGCGTCGGGAGCCCCCCGACGGCACGCGCCGTCCATCTCGGGCCCGGCATGCCGAATCCGTTCACCCTCGAGCTGGGACTGAGCTTCTCGCTGGAGCGGGCCGGCCAGGTGCGGCTGAGCATCCACGACGCCGCCGGCCGCCATGTGGCGACGATCGCGGACGGCCGGCGCGAAGCGGGCACACACGCCGCTCGCTGGGACGGACGGGACGGGTCGGGACGCGCGCTCCCGAACGGCGTCTACCTCGCGGTGCTCGAGGCCCACGGGGAGCGCGCGAGCCGGAAGATCGCGCACGTTCGCTAGCCCCGCGCGGGCAGGCGGAGCCGGTCGCGCCTGCCCGCGGAAGCGATCGAGCCGCCCCCCGTCGCGGAGGCGGCTCGTCGCTGTCAGCTCCGGCGCGCCGGTCGGCTCGACCGGAACGCCCGTCGCCTGCTTACCAGCGTGGCGGCTGAGCGAAGCCCAGCTCGCCGTGCTCACGCTCCCAGATCCGGTCGCGCGAACCCCGCGGGCGGATGCCCAGCGCCCGGAGACCGGAGGCGTATTCGTAACGGAACGCCAGGTGATCCACCGCGTGAGACTGCGGCACGAACCACACCCGACGCACCGGATCCCACTTCTTGTCGCCCCAGCCGGTGCCGGGGACGGACTGGGCCGATGGCGGCGCCATACGGTCGGCCGAATTGGGAGCGCTCGGTGACGTGCGCGGGCCCACGACATCGCCTTCATGTCCCTCGGCCCTGCCCTCGGCGCGCGGCTCGTCGCCCCGGTCGTCACGCGATCCGTAGGGGCGCACCTCGCCATCCTGCTCACGCACCCGCTCGCGGTCGTTGATCCGGCCGGGCGAGTCGTAGCCGTACCGGGCGCGCTCGTTGAACGCGAGCACCCGGATCCAGCCCATGTCGCCGTTCGACTGTCCGGTGCGCTCGGCGTACGAACGCTCCTCGTCCACGAACACGAACTTGCGCACGTCGTCGAGCGACGACCGCCAACCGCGGATCACGGTCCGCTCCCAGGGGTCGAGGACGTACATCGCTTCGCCCGCGCCGAGGCTCGAACGCTCGCCGTTGACGACGTTCAGTCCGTCCACCGCGATGAGCACGCCGATCCGGCGTCCGGAGTTGTTGGTGACGGCGAGCGCGTAGTTGCGGCCACGCAGCGCCTGGAAATATCGCCTGTCATGACGGCCGGACGCGAAGTAGAGCGGCGTGGCATTGTTGCCGACCAGCACCTGGACGTCCACCAGCCGGCCGTCGGCGGTGAGCTCGTACCGACTCCCGGCCGCGGCGTCGGCCGGAACGGCGGCCATGACGGTCAGCATGAGCGCCGGAACCAGCGCGACGCTGCGCAGCCGGGGCGTGCGCACCGGAATCGGCACGGGCGCCGGCAGGCGGCAGGGTTCGAACGTCAGGCTCCAGGCGGCGTTCAGGCGATCAGCGATGGACGACGTGGACAGCCCCGCGCCGAAGCGGCCCGCGATCCATCGCCCGCTCAGGCGGGCGCAGGTGATCATGTTCGACAGGTTCTGCATGGCCTTCCTCCTCTGGTGAGGACGCGGGTCAGGTCGTCCACGCGTCGATTACGCAGGAACTACGCCAGAGGCCCGGCGGTATTCCGCGGGCGGGCCACGTCGATTCCACGCGACCCATTCCCTTGCAAGGTGCATTATTAGCGGGCGGTCACCGGCGGAAGCGTCCGGCCCGGCCTCCCCGAGTGTGCGGCCCATCCGCCACACACGGGCGGCCGGGACGCCCCGCGTCACGGGATGGACAAACGGCCGTAGAAGCGGATGTTGGACCCGGGACCTAAGGAACGGGGACCGGAGGTATGCCGAGTCTCGAGCCGACACGGAGGGCCATCGATGCGTCTGCCCCTGCTGCCCTGTATCGCCGCGCTGGTCCTTGTCGCCTGCCTCACCCGGCCGGCGGGGGCGATCGTCAGCCCGGGCGATCCCGCCCCCAACTTCACCAAGAATCAGCTCGACCATCCGGGCTTCGGTCTCACCACGCCGCGCTCGCTCGCGGACTATTCGGGCAAGGTCATCGTCTTCTTCCTGCTCGGGTTTGGCTGAGAGTTCTGCCTCGCCGACGGTCCGTCGGTGCAAGCCAACATCGCCCAGTATTACGAAACCAACTTTCCGGGACAGGTGCAGGTCGTAGGTGTGGACGAATGGAACGGCACCGTGGTCGACCTGCGCGGGTTCAAGAACCAGACCGGCGCGACCTACCCGTTGCTCCTGAACGGGACCACCGTTTCCGGGGGGAACTTCGCCACGCTCTATGGGACCTACGACAACTACGTGGTGGTGAACAAGCAGGGCATCGTGCGCTACCACGCCGCGCTCATCTGGCCACACGGGAATCGCTACCATCTGAACGAGATCAGGGGATGCGTGGATTCGCTCGTGACCCAGGTGGTCGGCGTGGACCCGGAAGGCGCGCCGGGGGCGCTCCGCCTGACCAGCGCGCCCAATCCCGCGCGAGGGGCGACGACGGTCGAGCTGGCGATCCCTGCCGGCGGGGCGTCATCGGCGACGGTGACGGTGCACGACATCAGCGGCCGCAGGGTCGCGACGGTGTGGGACGGCGCGGTCCCGGCCGGCGTCGCGCGCTTCCCCTGGCCCCACGCGGACGACTCCGGTGCGCCCCTCGCGCCCGGGGTCTACCTCGTGCGGGCGCGGGTCGGCGGCCGCCATCTGGTCCACCGGATGGTCGTCCTGCCGTGAGGCATCCGCGCAACCCGGGAGCCATGCGGGTCGCTCTCGCGTCGTTCCTGCTGGCGGTCTGTCTGCCGGTGGTCGCCCCGCTCGCCCGGGCGGCGGAGCCACCGCTCGCGCCTGCGTTCAAAGTGAGGAGCGTGACCGGGCAGATCCTCGATCTCGCCGAACTGCGCGCCCGGGGCCCGGTGCTGCTCGACTTCTGGGCGACCTGGTGCAAGCCGTGCCTCGCCGCGCTGCCCGAGTTGGACGCGCTCCACCGCCGATTCTCGCCGCGCGGCCTCACCGTGATCGGCATCTCGGTGGATGGCCCGCGCAACTTCCCCAAGGTCCGACCATTCGCACAACGCTACGGACTCGGATTCCCGATCGTCCTCGACGAGGATGGCAGCCTGCAGGCGCGCTACCAGGCGCGCGCGATCCCGACCAGCGTGCTCATCTCGGCCGAGGGCCGGATGGTGCACGTCAGGCAGGGCTGGCGGCCGGGGGAGACCAGGGACCTCGAAGCGGCCATCAAAGCGCTGCTCCCCGACTCGGTCGTCACTCCGCAGCCGTGAGCCGCCGCTCCCGGGCGGCCTCCACGATCGTGATCGTCGCCCTCATCGGGGGCCTGCCCGGCTCCCCCGCCGCCCAGCCCGCGGTCACCAACCTGCTCGAAGCCCAGAGCGGCAATGCCCCGTTCACCGAGCCGCGGAACCGGACCGACTTCTACAACCAGTTCCAGCTCGAGTACGGGTTCTCAAGCGGGCGCGTGGGGGTGCGGTTCGAACAGAATCGCAACAGCGAGGACCGCTTCAACTATGACGCCCTGACGCAACGCTGGGCCGAATGGGCGGACGAGCGCCTGCGCGTGCGCGTGGGCAACTTCTACACCATCCTCGGGCGTGGGCTCATCCACCGCTCGTTCGAGCTGCCGGCGGTGGTGCTGGACCAGCCCGGCCTGCGCTCGCGCTACGGACCGTCGCGCGACGTGGACGGCGTACTGGCGGATGGGGCGTGGGGCCCGGTCGAGGGACGGCTGTTGGGCGGGACGCCGAACTCGGGCGAGTATTCCGCGGCGCCCGAGAACGAACTGTTCGGTCTCGACCGCTACACCGGCACGCTCTCCGGCGGTCAGCTCGCCGCCACGGTCTGGCGTGAGGCCCGGCTCGGGGCCGCCTACCTGCGATCCTCGAACGGACTCGGGACCCAGCGCGAGTTCGGCTCCGGGTTCGTGGAGCTGGATCCGTTGCGGCTCGCCGGGCTCACCACGGCGGCGCTCCCCATCTATGTCGAGTACGCCCAGGCCGATCGTCCGTTCTCGGACTGGTGGAGTCTCAAGACCGGCGAGCGGGACACGTTTGCGCTCTACGCCGGCGCCAATCTGCTGGCCGGATCGTTCACGCTCTCGGCCGAATGGAAGGACTACCGCGAGTTCCGTCTCGGCATCAACGATCCTCCGTCGCTGGTCCGCGAGCACGCGTACACTCTGCTGAACCGTGCGACCCATGTGCTGAACGCCGGGCGCGAGCGGGGCTTCCAGCTCGAGGGCTCCTGGACCGCGCGGCCGTGGGGCACGGTCACCGCGAACTTCAGCCGTTCGGACGGGCGGGGCGACCGGTTCGACGAGCGCTACATCGAACTGCACGCGGCCCCCGAGGACGGCCGGGTGTGGGAGGCGACCGTATTCCTGGATGAGGGCGAGGATGGATTCTCGTCCATCTCCGACCGCCACATCTATGGCGCGAGCGGGACCTGGCGCGTGACCGGGCGCTGGTCGGTCACGGGCGATGTCCAGCGGCAGGAGGCCACACGCGAGCTGGTCAGCCTCCCCGCGGTCTACTTCGAGGATCACTACGCCTCGCTCACCGCCAGCCGGGCGCGGATCGGAAGCGCCACGATCGCCTGGGAGCACAGCACCGATCCGCTCCAGGAGGACCCGGCGCTCGCTTCCGATGCGCGCATCGACCCGCGCCGGTTCCTCGCCGGCATCGTGCGCGCGACCGTCTCCGACCACCACGAGGCGACGCTCTTCTTCGGGCAACGCCGCGG
The DNA here is from genome assembly GCA_046716125.1 of Candidatus Eiseniibacteriota bacterium. Classification (GTDB taxonomy): domain Bacteria; phylum Eisenbacteria; class RBG-16-71-46; order RBG-16-71-46; family RBG-16-71-46; genus WS-11. The sequence continues at coordinate 3,730 of JBKJXJ010000299.1, read as the reverse complement.
AGGCCGCGCCTGCACCGGCGGCACCTGCTACGAAGTGCGGCCCTTCCGCGGCGCCGAGCTCAGGCTGGTCACGCGCTTCTGAGGCGAACGGCCGCTCACCACCCCATGATGTGGTAGCCGGCGTCCACGTAGAGCACCTCGCCGGTGATGCCGCTCGCCAGGTCCGAGAGCAGGAAGAGGCCCGCCTTGCCGACCTCGTCCTTGGTGATGTTCCGCTTGAGCGGCGCCTTCTCGGCGTGCTTCTTCAGCATGTCGGTGAATCCATGGATGCCGCGTGCCGCCAGCGTGCTCACCGGGCCGGCCGAGAGGGCGTTGATGCGCACGTTGGTCGGCCCCAGCTCGTAGGCGAGCTGACGCACGCTCTGCTCCAGCACCGCCTTGGCGCTTCCCATCACGTTGTACGAGGGAACCGCGCGCTCGGCGGCCAGATAGGAGAGGGTCACGATCGAGGCGCCGTTCTTCTCGAGCAGCGGGCGCAGTCGGTTCGTGACGTTGAGGAGCGAGTAGGCGCTCACATCGAGCGCCATCTGGAATCCCTCGCGCGGCGTCGCGACGAACTCGCCTTCGAGATCTTCCTTGCGGGCGAAGGCGATGCCGTGGACCAGCGCCTCGACCGAGCCCCATTCCGAGGCGAGCCGCGCCGCCACCGCGTCGATCGTCTCGTCGCGCGTGACGTCGCACTCCAGCACCAGCGTGCCGGGGACGGTCGCCGCCAGTTCCTCGACCATGGACTTGAGGCGCTCGCCGGCGTAGGTCAGGCACAGCGCCGCCCCGGCCTTGCCGAGGTTCTGTGCGATGGCCCAGGAGAGGCTGCGGTGGTTGGCCACGCCCATCACCAGGGCGTGCTTGCCGGTCAGATCGATGGCGTACATGCGACTCCCTTCATGCGATGGTCCTCAGCCACGCCCCGCGCGGCGACGCTCCCACACGCGGATCGGGAGGATGATGACCTGGATGCCGGTGAACTGCAGCCGGCGCTGGATCGAGAACGATGTCTCGTGGTGGAGCGAGCGGGTGAAGACATTCTCGCGCTGAAACACGAGCTGGCCCGCGAACACCACCGGGCGCCGGAACTCCTTGATCAGGTCGTGGCACTGGCTCTCGAGCTCGGCGATGAGGTCGGTGCCGAGGGTGATCCGATACTCGGCGTAGTACCCCATCCGGTTGGCGAGCTGGACGTACTTCTCGAGATCGGCCTGCACCTTCTGCTCCAGCGCCTGGACATCCTGGACGCCCTTGAACTGTCCCGAGTCCACCAGTCCGACCGAGGAAAAGACAAAGTTCTTGAAGTGTTTCGGGAACAGCCGCTGGATGCTGAGCAGGGTGTGGATGCCGAGCCCCGCGTACGACTCGACCAGCACGATCGCGGTCGGACCGTCGGGAGCCAGCTCGGGCGGGCTCTTGGGCTCGGGCATCGGCAGGTTGGTGAGGACGTCGTCGAGCGACGAGAGCAGCTGCTTCACGCGCCGGTAATGTGCACGCACGGTGAAGCAGGCGGCGATCAGTCCGCCGGTCACGATCAACGTTAACCAGACGCCGCGGTCGAACATGAGCACGGCGGTGAGCGCGAGGATGCCGGCACACACCACCGTGCCCAGGCTCGCGATGAAGAGCCGGCGGCGCCAATGCGTTTGGGTCGCCCGGGTGGTCCACCAGTGCCGCGCCATCCCGGCCTGGGTGAGGGTGAAGGCGATGAACACATTGATCGAGTACATGACGACCAGGATCTTCACGGCGCCGCCGGTGTAGAGCATGACCAGGCCGGCCGCCAGACCCATGGTCACGATGCCGTTCTGGGTCACGAGTCGTTCGGAGAGATGCGCGAAGCGCTTGGGCACCCAGAGGTCCACGGCCATGGATGCCAGCGTGCGGGGGCCCGCTACGAACCCCGTCTGGGCGGCGACGAACAGGAGGGCGCCCTCCGAGAGCAACGTGGCCCAGACGATCGCGGGCCCGATCGGCGTCCCGCCCACCCGCCAGCCCTGCGTTACGACCTCCCAGAGGGACGCATTCAGGGTCTTGCCGGCCTGATGCTGGACATCGTTCAGCAGGTAGCAGAGCAGGATCCCACCGGCGGTGAACGCGAGCGAGATCGACATGTAGAGCATCGTGCGCTGGCCGGTCTCCGCCTTCGGTTCACGCAGGATGTCGGTGCTGTTGCTCACCGCTTCGATCCCCGTGTAGGTGCCGCCGCCGAGCGAATAGGCCCGCAGGAAGAGTGTGACCACCGCCAGAACGCCGAGCTGTTCGACCGCGACACCGGTCTCCCGCACGGTCTCGCCCACGAGCGGCACGAGCTCGGTGCCATGGGTCAGGATGCCGCAACCGATCAGCACGACGTGGGTGACGATGAACGTGAGGAAGATCGGCGTGAGGACGGCGACCGACTCCTTGACTCCGCGCATGTTGAGGCTGGTGAGCAAGGCGACGATGGTCAGCGCCGCGATGACCTTCCAGGCCCGCCATTCGGGGGGCAGGAACGAGAGGATGGCGTCGCATCCCGAAGCGACCGAGATCGCGATGGTGAGGACGTAGTCCACGACCAGCGCCGCGCCCCCGACGACGCCCGCGGTCGGTCCGAGCAGCTTGGTGGCGACCAGGTAGCCGCCACCGCCGGTCGGGAACAGCTCGATCACCTGGCTGTAGGCGGTCGAGATGAGGAACACCGTGGCGATGGTCGCCAGGACCAGATAGAGGGCGAGGTGACGGTGCTCGGCGAGCTGGAGGAAGGCCTCTTCCGGGCCGTAGGACGACGAGGAGAGACCGTCGGAGCCCAGGCCGACCCACGCCGTGAATGCGATGAGGGCCATGCTGTGATGGATGCGCGGGTCGAAAAGGTTCTTGGGACCGCCGATCAGCATCCCGCGCAGTCGTTCGAGCACGGTGTGGGAATCTAGGGACTCAGGGGGCCGGAAGCAAGCGTCGCCTTTGTGGCCCATCACGGCTAAGTGCCTGTCGTTCAGTGCACTCAGCGGCCATCGGCGGGTGGTGATAGCATCGCGGCACGATGCCCCGTGGATCCCGGAACACCGCCCTCGGGCGGTCGCGCGAGTCTTCATCGCCCGTCGCCCGGGCCGCCCGGGCCGCCATACCGCCGGCCCCTCACGCGAGCCTCGCCGCGGTCGAGCGCGCCGTCATCGCCTGCGAACGCTGTCCCCGGCTGCGCGAGTGGTGCGCGCGTGTCGCGCGCGAGAAGAAGCGCGCCTTCCGCGACCAGGAGTACTGGGGGCGTCCCGTGCCTGGATTCGGCGATCCCCGCGCGCGGCTGCTGGTGGTGGGTCTCGCTCCGGCGGCGCATGGCGGGAACCGCACCGGCCGGGTGTTCACGGGGGATTCGAGCGGGAGCTGGCTCTACGAAGCGCTGCACCGGTTCGGGTTCGCCAACCAACCGGACTCGACCGGGAGGGGGGACAGCCTTAGGCTTACCGGCTGCTACGTGACAGCCTCGGCGCGGTGCGCCCCACCCGCCAACAAGCCCACGCGCGTCGAGCTGGAACGGTGCCGGCCGTTCCTCGCCGCCGAGACCCGCCTGCTCACGCGCGTGCGCGTCGTCGTCCTGCTCGGGCGGATCGGCTGGGAGGCGTGGCTCCGGGCGTCGGGATGGTGGGAGAAACTCCCGGCGGGCGGGCGGCCACGTTTCGGACACGGCGTCGAGTCGCGGCTCCCGGACGGGACGGTGGTCCTGTGCTCGTTCCACCCCAGCCGACAGAACACGAACACCGGGCGGCTC
>JBKJXJ010000298.1:0-2879 GCA_046716125.1 Candidatus Eiseniibacteriota bacterium | reverse complement strand
TCGCCTCGACCGTGCGCCGCCACCTCGGCCGCGCCGGCCTGGTGACCGCGGTCGCCAATCACATGGGCTCGCTCGCCACCCAGGACATGGCCGTCATGACCGCGCTCTACCGCGAGCTCAAGCGACGGAACGTCGCGTTCCTGCACATGAGCCCGGCGCCCGGGGCGGTGTGCAAGCCGCTCGCGGCGGACATGGGGATCAACTACGAGGAGCCCGACGAGGTCGTGGATCGCGAGACGAGGTTGCATGGCGCCAGGGACCTCGACCGGCGCTGGAACGAGGTGCTCAAAGAGGCGCGCACGCGCGGCCGCCTGGTGGTGATGATGCGCGCCACGCCGCTGACGAAACGCTGGCTGACGCAGGCGCTCTCAGCGAAGCGGATCGGCGAGGTGGACATCGTGCCGCTCACGGCGCTGCTCGAGAAGCCGGGGGCGTTGTAGCGGGCGATGCGGCAGTGGGGCGAAGTCCGACTTCAGCTCAGGCCCCCCTCATCCGTGCAGCGTCGCCCGCCCGCGTGCTATCGTGCCGGGGTAATGCGACTTGGACAGGATGTCCTCTCGATCCTCGATGCTGCCACCTCGAGGGAATGGCTGATCGCCGACGGGATGGGCGGCGCGGCCTCCGGCACGGCCGCCGGCGCCCACACCCGGCGCTCCCACGCGCTGCTCACCGCCACCGATCCGCAGGGCATCGCCCGGGTGGCGCTCCTCAAGCTGGATGAGCGACTCCAGGTGGGGGCCGAGAGCTTCGACCTCGGCTGCAATCTTGTCTCGGGCGTGCGCCCCGATGGCGACCTCGCCCCCGAGCCCCCCACGCTGGCGCGCCCGGCCGGACACCTGCTCCTGGAAGAGTTCAGCGCCGAGCCGTGGCCCACGTGGCGTTGGCGGGCCGGGGCCACGACGATCGAGAAGTCATTGTTCCTGGTCGAGGGCCACTTCGCGGTCGCGATCGCCTACCGGCATATCGATGGGCCCCCCGCCCGGCTGAGCGTGAGCCCGCTGGTGGCCAACCGCCCGCTCGATGCGCTCCAGCGCGAGAACCAGGGCTTAAGCGGCGTGGCGCAGGCGGTGCCGGGGCGCGTGCGCATCGAGACCGGGCCCGCGGGCAGGATCCTTACGCTCTGGCACAGCGGCGCGTTCATGCCGGCGCGCGTCTGGCAGCGCGGCCTCACCTATCCCCTCGATCGGGAGACCGCGCCACCGCCGGCCCGGTCGCGGCGGCGTGCCCAGGGCGAGCTGCCGGAGTCGGACGCGGCGTTCGTGCCCGGCTACTTCGTGTGCGACTTGCCTGTAGGAGGCACGTTCCACGTCGTCGCCTCGGTGGAGCCGGATCTGTTCCGGGCGCTGGCGGTCGAGGGCCGGCTTGGCGCGCCGCCGCCGCATACGCTCGCCGGCTGCGTGGATCTACTCCGCCAAAGCGAGCACGACCGCGTATCGCGCTGGCGCAATACGGCGGCGACCGGCGCGGACGCGACGGCGCGCGAGGCCGCCGCGGCACACGGCGGACCCGATGAAGCGCAAGCGCCGCGCTCGACACCATTGCTCACCACCGGGGATCCCTGGCTCATGCGCCTCTCGCACGCGCTGATGGACGGCTTCGTGCGCCGTGACGAGCGCGCGACGCTCCTCACCGGACTGCCCGCCGGCCCCGAGCGGGGGAACGAGACGCTGCGCGCCATTCCGGCCCTCATCAGCCTGCGCGCCTTCGATCCGGCGCGCGAGGTGCTGCGCGGCTACATCGAATACCTGAACGAGGGACTGGCGCCCGAAGGGTTCGAAGCCGGCACCAACCGGCCGCGCTACGGCGACCCGGCGACGGCGCTCTGGCTGGTGCACGCCCTCGAGCTGTTCGCGCGGCGGAGCGAGGATCTCGAGTCCCTGCGCGATCCGATCCTTCCGGCCGTCGAGAGCATCATGCAGGCCTATCGCGCCGGCACACGCCACGGCATCCGCGTCGGGAACGACGGGCTCCTGAGCGCGGGCGAGGGCGATGCGGCCGCATGTCGCGCGGACGTCAACGCGCTCTGGTTCCACGCCCTGGTCGCGACCGCGCAGCTCGCGCGCCTCGCCGGCCGCAAGGAGAGCAGTGCCTTCTACCTGGCGTGGGCACGAGAGCATCAAAGCCGTGTCGTCGAGACACTCTGGGACGAAAAGCGGGGTTGCCTCTACGAAGCGCTCACGCCGGCGGGCCCCAAGCGCGGGCTCTCGCCGTCCCAGCTCCTGGCCGTGAGCCTCTCGCCATCGCTGCTCCCGGCAGAACACGCGGCGCGCCTGCTGGCGACGATCGAACGCGAACTCTTCACCCCGACCGGCCTGCGCCACGCCGGTGGCGCCGTGACCGCCTCACCGGCCTGGCTTGGCCCCTTCATCACCCCCACCTGCGCGTCCATCAGCGCAGCGCCGAAGCCCAGGCCCGCGCGCACGGCTGGCTCGAAGAGCTGCGCGCCCGACTCGATGAGCGCAGCGCCACCCACATCCCCGAGTCGATCTCGGCACCCCGGAGGGGCGACGGGGCAGCGAAGCGAACGGCGACCGCGCCGGCGACGCCGCCCGCCCCCCCCTCGGTCCTCGCAGCCGCCGAGCTGCTCCGCGTCTGGATCGATGAGATGGATCACGCCGAGGCCCCGGCCGGGGTCGTCTAGCTACGGTAATGCAGCCCTGGGTTCGGGCACCGATGATGCTCGCGGGCTGTAACCCATGTCCCCGGTCTGACCTGTCACCAGTGTGCCCGGTCCGGACCCACGAATTCGTTTGACAGGTCTTTTGGTGCCTATCGGCCACGGCCCTCGGACCCTCCCGCGATCGTCCGCCAGGCTGCGCGTCATGCCCGTCCATGGGCCATCTCGCCTCGCGCGACAGAACTTTCGCGCCGGGTCCCAA
>JBKJXJ010000297.1:0-2709 GCA_046716125.1 Candidatus Eiseniibacteriota bacterium | reverse complement strand
ACTGGAGGTAGCGGCCGACGGTGCGCGTCAGCCGGTCGGTCTCCTCGACCACCGAGTCCGCCCAGCGCTTCGACTCGGCGTCGAGCTTGCCCAATCGCTCGGCCGAGCCGCGGATGATGGCGAGCGGATTCTTGATCTCGTGCGCGAGGGTCGCGGTCAACCGCCCCATGGCGGCGAGGTTCTCGGCCCGTGACAGCCGCCGCTCGAGACGCGCGGCCGAGCCCACCACACGGATGTTGACCACGGCGAGAACGGTGATGCCGAGCGCGCTCAAGAGCGCGGCGAGGAGCAGCGTGCGCTGGAACCCGGCCAGTACCCCGAGGTAGTCCACGCGCGACTGCACCGCGAGGACACCCGCCACCCGCTTGCCGTCGAGGACTGGGGCGAGCCCCGCGCGCAGCTCGTGCCCGTCGAGCCGATAGCCCGGGGTCACGACCGGACTCCCGGCGAGCGCCCGGCTCAGGGCTTCCGGGGCCAGGCTCCCGAGCGGGCTCTGCTCGCGCTGGTGCTCGTCGCCGCGGGTGTCGTAGACCAGCATCCCGGCCGAGTCGAGGGCGGCTGCGCTCACCAGGCCGGTCGAGGAGCGCAGCTCCTCCAGGAGCACCTGGAGCACCGCGTAGCCGCTCCCCTCTTCGCCCAGGCGCTGCGCTTCGCGGATGTCGTCCGGGCTCACCTGCGACGCCGCGGTCCGCGCGAGCGCTTCGAGCCGCCGGGAGAACTCCTCGGCGAGCGCGTTCCGCACCCCGCTGTAGGAGATCCACGCGAGCACACCGGTGACGAGGATCGCGGCGAGGGCGAACACGATGGTGGCCGGGAGCGTGCGCTGCAGGTCGGCCTCCCTGGGCGGCGTGGGCTAGACTCTGTCTGAGAACGCCAACACGCAGGTAGCTTTCAATGAAAGCGACATGCCCGTAGGGTCCCGAGCTGGCGGGATAGCAGGACACGGTTGGGGCGTAGCTTGATGCGGTGACCTCATACGACGCGGCAATACGCGTTAGCGCAGTGGACAGTGCGGCGTTCCGGCTCAGTCCTACTCCTGGTCCTGCCCAAATGACGGCCAAAACGACCACCGTAACGCAGACCCGGCGTGTAGGTCGTTCCTTCTTTGGGTGTTCATGGTTGGCTGGTCCAGCGTGTCACGACGAGTCCCTCCTCCGTCATTCGGACAAGCAATACGTCACCTGAAGGGGTCACGATGTACGGGCCTTTCCCCTCGAGGATTACCGTGGTCGGCCGAATTGGGAATGGCGCGCTTGCCATGAGCCTTCCGTCTGGGGCATATCGACTCAACGCGTAGCGGTTCGTTCCCAGGTAATCCAGGCTGTACGCGTTCTGCGCTGCGTCGAATCCAAGCAACCTGCCGCGGATCGAGAGTTCTCCCGGATGGCTCCCGCCCTCGATCGTGGACCTACCCTTGTTCGCGACCAGCCGCCCACTCCGGGGCAACGACACGCCCGCTTGCAAGTCCCACCGGGCAGACTCCGCTATCAGGTTTCCCTTCTCTGCGACCACTTGTGCTGGGCTGGTACTTCGATCCAGATGATAGAGGGCTACCCTTCCCATCGGCTCACGGCCAATGCGGATGGATCTCATGCTGGGCAAGCGGAGCCCCTTCAGTTTCGCCGTCCCAAAGGTCGGATGATCCAGCACAACCGTGTCCCAGGAGCTCCCTGAGCGGGCCTTTTGGTAGATCCGGAATCGGTTCGCCGTACTGCCCCGGTCACCTACGAGGAGGATCGTTCCGAATTCATCGATACAGCCATCGTGGGGCCGATCCACACCAAATTCGATCCTGGGGCCATCGATCACAGAAACCTCGGGCGCCTTCGATGGACCAAGTCCGATGACCTTCACGTTGTCCTTGGTCGAATCATAGACATAGAGGGTGTCGCCCAAGTCGTAAAAGGCAAATACTATTGGGCATTCGTCGGCGCAGTCCTCGCACGCCGCGGTCCCTACAGTCTCTGGGGTCATGCCTGGGTGGATGGTCACGACTGGAAGCTCGCGAAAGGACATTGGCGGAGGGGCTGCGTCGGTACCACCACCGGTCGCCGAGGGGACGGAAGTGGCCAGAAGCAAGGCAACGCAAGCGACGACACTGCACAGCACGGCATTCTGGTAGGCACTTCTCGCACAGTCGCTCATGGCACGCATCGTCGCGTCGACACACGCATTTCCACCCCCGGAGGACAGGTGGCGGGCGATTCTTGCCGTGCCGGTGGAAGCACGCTGATGGCATCCCCGACCGCGAAGCCGCCGGGCTCGACGATGCGGAAGAACCTCCCACGCCGGCCCTGGAGCTCGGCGCGAAGCCCGGGCTTGAGCTCGTTCATGCGCTCGCAGGGGGCGCACATCCCGCCCGCTTCGAGCACCGCCGTGCCGATCCTGAGCCGGCTCGCGGGCGCGAGGTCGGCGAGCGTGATCCCGCGGACCGTGACCTGCTCGCGCACCGCCCCGGGGGCGAGGCCAAAGCGCTCGAGCCCTTCCTGCTCCATGAAGAGCACGGCCCGCTTCGGCCGGCGTGAGCGATCCCCTTCGAGACCCCTGCCGGGCCGCGCCTCGACCAACGACACCGCGACCAGCGGCTCGCGGGAGCCGGCATTGAGGTGGATCGCGACGACCGTCGGGTTCGCCATCGTGCGTGGACAGGGCCCGGGGCTAGCGCGCCGCGGCCTTCGTCTCCTGTCTCAGGATGTGGACGGCCATGCG
>JBKJXJ010000296.1:0-4567 GCA_046716125.1 Candidatus Eiseniibacteriota bacterium | reverse complement strand
CCGGGGCCGAGCGAGCTCGACGTGGTCGACGACTCGGACGCCTTCACGCCGTACATGTCCCAGATGGATCCGGGCTGTCCGCCGTGCGTGTAGACCGCGATCGAGGGATCGGTCGCGATCGCCACCGTGATGTCCTGGTCCCCGCGCGCGTGCCAGCCGTTGTGAGCGCCGTACCGCGCCGGCTCCGTCGCGCCGATGGAGTCGGCGATACCAACCCAGAACCGCTCGTCACCACGACGGTCTTCCCAGTCGATGTAAAGCATACAGGCCGGCGCACTGGCGTTCCGGTCCGCGATCGACCAGGCTCCGTCCTTCCACCGGTCGGGAAGCACGCCGAACTGCTGCCAGCGGTGCCCGTCGGTGTTTGCTTCCGTACCCTGGAACACGAAGTTCGTATCCGGACCCATCTCGAACACGGAGGGCGCCGAGACGTCGGACTTCCGGAAGAAGTACTGCACGTGCGAGCCCGGGGTGAGCAGCCCGTCCGGAAGGATCTTGGTGTGTTCCTTGGTGGTCGTGACGCCGTCCCAGCCCGAGCCGGCGCCATAGAGGCCCCAGCCCGTACCGTCACAGGCCATGTTGGTCGAGTTCGCGGCACCCGTCGGAACCGGCATGACGCAGATGGGCTTGCTGATCCCAAGTGTGGCGTACTTGCCATCGCTCTCGTGGTAGGTCCCGCGGTAGACGCCGGGGATCAGACCCACGGTCGAGCCGTTGTTCGCGGTCGGGAACAGATTCGCTTCAACGGTGTCCATGCGTGCGCTGTTCCAGATGTGCTGGCTCCACGAGCCCGAGTGCGTCGCCGAGCTGCCGAACGCACCCGTGCTGGCCATGTACTCACCGAAGAACGATCCGTCACCAGGGAAAGCGGAACCCGCGACGTCCGGACGCTTCTTCACGCCCGACGCCTTGGAGCCGGTGGTGTTGTAGTTGCCCGGGCCCGGAAGGACACGGAACACCATATCCAGCCGCACGTTGGCCCCGTTCGCCGTCACCACCACCGAGTCGCCCGAGATGTTCGGACGGGTCACGGTGCCGGTGCCGGCAGCGCGGTTCAGGCCGATGCGGAGCTGGGCGGCCGTCGTGTCGAATCCGGCCGGGACCAGCGCATCGTTACGGTTCGCCGGGAACGCGTCGTTGATCAGATCCCAGATCGAGATGCTGATCGCAGGCGGCGCGCCACCGTCGATAAGAGCCACCGAGAAGTTGTCGAAGTACGTTCCGACGAAGTCGCCGATGGTCGGCGCGCAGTTCGCATCCACAAGCCCGAACGTGTAGCAGCGACCGATCCGGTGCAGGTAGACGCGCAACGAGTCCGGCCGGTTCTGGGCGTTCGTCGTGCGGATCAGGCCGGCGGACTTGGCACGGGCCCCCGGCGCGAATGTCTCGAAGCAAGCCCGCGTGCCGTAAAAGAAGATCGACGGTGTGTGGCGGGTCTCGCCCCACTTGATGTTGCCGTTGAGCTGACGCGCCGGATACGACTGCCAGCCGAACGAGATGAACTGGCCGGTCTGCGACGTCGCCTGCACGTGACCCGCGTTGTACGCCGAGTAGAGGACATCGTAGTCCGTGGTCGTGATCGCGATCTCGTCGTCGATGCCCATCGCGTTGTAGTTACCCGGCCCGTTGCCCGACGCCCGGAGGTTGATCGTCGGAGAGGCCAGCCAGCGCTGACGGTCCTGCGTGTTGGAGCCGAACGATCCACCGTCCTTCTCCAGCGCGTCGTGGTCGCCCGACGTGATCACCTTGCCGTACAGGTTGCACTGGCGGTTCGGGCTCTCGAGACCACCGCAGGGATCGTTGAACGACAGCGTGTTGATCGAGTGGGCGTGGAAGTACGACGCCGGCGGCTTGCCGGTCGACTTCCAGGCATTCGTCGCGTCCACCGCCGTGTCGTTGTTGATGGCGTTGGTCGCTTCGAAGTTGCCGTTCGCCGCCGCCCAGCCGTTGACGACGACGTTGTCCACGATCGCAGCGCCCCGCGTGCCCGAGTCGAAGGCGGTGCCCGGGTTGCCGGCGTTCTGGTCGTCGAAGCCACGGTTGGTCTTGACCCGGAACACGAGACGCACCTTGCCGCCGTCTCCGTCCGTGCCGTCCGCGTCACAGATCGCATTCAAAGCGGCCGGATAGAGCAGCGCGACGTTCACCGACACCGAGGTCGGCGCGTTGACGCCGGCATAGCTCCCCAGTTCCTTGCCGATGATCGAGCAGGGAGTTCCGGTCGTGCAGGTGCCGTTGAGCTTCAGCACTTCAGAGAACCAGCGACGCTTCTTGTCGTAGACGGTCGTGATCTCGTTGATCCCCACGAACAACGGGGCCGAGAACGTCACGTTGTTGTCGTCCACCGGAGCGCCGACGTACACCATGAACGAGTCGCATGGCGCCTGCGTCAGTGATACCGAGGAACTGATGAAGTTGCCATCACTCGTCGGCGTGGCGGTAGTTCCCGGGCTGAGCTGGGCGTTGCTGACCGGATCCTTGTCGAACCAGCCGGTCCGCGCACCATTCACCTCGTTCTTGCCCAACGACATGTTGGTGCTGAAGTTGAACGAGATCGTCAGCGGGCCGGTGTCGGAGGTCACCGTGATATCCCGGTACAGCATCTGGTCCATCTGCGAACCGTAGCCCGGGAAGTTGTGGTCGGTGCCGTTCAGGTGGACGGAACCGATCTGGTTCTGTCCGTTGTTGCCCGCGTAGTCGAGCAGCGCACCGTTGAACGCGTTGCCGGTGCCGCCATTCGCCACGAGGTCCTTGACCGTCAGGTCACCGTGGGAGCGCATGCCCATCCACGCCGACGCCGTCGAGCCCGCGCCACCGACTTCCGTCGGCAGCCACAGCGGCTTCTGGACGTTGGTGCCGGCGATCGAGTCAGTGACCACGGCCGAGTTGCCGCCGTCACGGTGCCAGAGACCCGTCACGCCGTACGTGCGCTTGGGAGCTCCCTGGTTGATGACGTAGTTCACGGTATTGCCGTAATCGAGACCCATGAACGAATAGCGGTAATCGGGGAACGTCGTCGCGCCGCTCTGGTAGGCGCGAGCGACCGGCCACCAGCCCTGGAGCGAGTCCGTCTCGCCAGCCTGGAAGCGGTCGAAATCCCATATACCGTTACCGCCGATCGTCGTGCCCTCTTTGATCGGCCTGTTGGGGCCGCGTCCAACCTTGTAAGGACCATAACCGCCCGCGGGCATCTTGCCGTCGGCAGAGAAGGTCGCGTCGTAGATATGTCCGATCCAGACGGTGTCCGGGTCGTTGCCCGGCAGCCCGTCCTGCGCGGTGCGCAGACGAGCCGCACGCGAGACGTTCCGGGACTCGGGCATCATCGCCTGCTCGACGTCCGCGTACGCGACTTCACGCACCGGCATCAGCAGAGACGAAGCCCCTGCGAGGGCGAAAATCGCGATCAACATCTTTCTCATGAGACTACCTCCATCGTCGCAATGCATGGGCAATGCGAAGTCTTCCGATGAGAGCTTGCGAGCGAGGTGTCGCCAAGAACTGCCTGCGGGCTCCCGCTGAGGGATGTGAGGCGGGAACGGTGCAGGCGTGGCTGCACTTGAAGAGTGCAATCCCCCCTTTCCGCTGCTCGGTCAGCACCGTCAGGCAGTTCGGGTGCAGACCGGCACTTTATGTGAGCCTGATCTCGTGACGAGTCGTTGCGACCGCGAGACCGCTGCCAGCCTCGACCTGTCGCCACGACCACGGAACTTGAGGTGCATGTGGGGGTATCCGAAGAGGCACCAACTACCCCAGCACGCCAAGAGGCTAGGGGCATGACATGAATCTGTCAATCTCTTTTTCGGCCATGCTTTGGCCCGGTCCCCGGGCCTCAGCCTGCGAGTTCGAACCGGTGTGCCCCGGTCATCCCGACCCACTCCAGATCCTGGCTGGCGACCACGACCGGGTCGCTGTCGGCCCGCTGGACGACCAGCCGGGCCAGTGCGGCCCGGCGCTCCGGGTCGAGCCCCGCCGTCGGCTCGTCGAGGAGCACGAGGCTCGAGGGCGCGATCAGGGCTCCGACCACTTCGACCAGGCGTTTCTCCCCGGTCGAGAGCGTCCAGGTCCGGCGCGACATCATCTGTTCGGGGTCTAACTCCAAACCCCGCAGGAGATTGAAGGCGGCCGCGAGGGCTTCCGACCGGTCGAGGCCACGGGTCACGGCGGCGAACACGACCTCATCCGCGACCACCTCCTCGAACACCTGAAGCTCCGGGTACTGCAGCGCCAGGATGGGAGGCGCGTCCGGAGGTCGAGCCCAGGTGACACGCGCCTGGGAGAGTCGCTCGAGCCCGGCCGCCGCCGCGAGGAGGACGCTCTTGCCGGCCCCGTTGGGACCGACGAGCGCGGTCACGCCTCGGTCGCCGATGCGGAGCGTCAGAGGCGCGACCACCCGGATGCGCGGGCCCCGTTCCGAGGTCGCGGGCACGAGCTCAAGCTCCATCCCTGCCGTCGGTTCGCTGCCGGACACTGGACGCTCGGCGGGCATGACGCGCTGTGGCGTGGTGGAAGGCCGCCGGGCGGGTCCGACCTCCAAGATCCGTGAGGCGGCGGCCAGCTCGTCCTGGTC
>JBKJXJ010000295.1:0-13776 GCA_046716125.1 Candidatus Eiseniibacteriota bacterium | reverse complement strand
CGACCAGCTCGCCGTAATAGCGCCGCGCGGCATCGGGCTTCCCCGCCGCCTCGGCGGCGCGCGCTGCGCCCCCCAGACCGTTGAACCGGCGCGGGTAGATCGCGAGCGACGCTTCGAACTCGACGATGGCTTCCGCCGGCCGCCCGGAGTCGATCAACGCCTCGCCCAACAGCTCGCGGATCGGCAGGATCGCCCCCGGGCTCACCGGGTGCTTGCCGAGTGAGTCCTCTTTCGCGGCAGCGGCGCGGAGGATGCGGATGCCCTCCTCCTTCTCGCCGCGCGCGAGCGCGATGAGGCCGAGGGCCGCCTGGCGCTGAAGCCCCATCTGGTCGGAGAAGAACCGGAAACGCGGATCCTTCGAGGAGGCGGCCAGATCCCGAAGTCGGTCGGCGGCCGCGCCGGCGGCGACGAGGTCGCCGCTCTTCGCGGCGCCCACGGCGCGGGCGTACACGATGTGTCCCTCGGCGAATGGCAGCTTGCCCCAGAACGGCATCGGCGGAATGGTAAGTGCCGCCGCCGCCTTCCAATCCCGGCGCTCGAGCGCAAAGCGAGCGGGCATCGCGCCGAAGGCGTAGCCGATGGCGAAGTCGGTCTCGGGAAACGTCTTCTTGATCGTCGCGAGCCGCTCGAGCACCCGCATGGCCTCCCCGTCCTGCGCCGTCTGCAGGTGCCCGTACATCAGGTAGTCCATCGCATGCAACTCCTCGTGCGAGGAGGCGTCGGGGTGGTGGCCGGCGGCGTAGGCACGCGACGCCTCGGCCGATGCCCGGTTGGATGCGATGTTCTCCGGCCACATGCCCAGTCGCGTATAGATGTGGGACGGCATGTGGAGGGCGTGCGGCACCCAGGGCTGCATCGCCGCGTAGGCGTTGGCCGCCTTCAGGCCCTTCGTGGCGAGCGGTGGTGAGTCGTAGCTGTGGATGAGGTAGTGGGCGAGCCCCGGGTGGCCGGGCTGTTCCGCGTACCAGCGCTCGAGGATCGCGGCGGCGCGTCTCTGGTTGGCGAGCGCCGGGTCGCCGGGCGGCGCGGTGCCGAGCAAGGCCAGCGCGAGGAACGCCGAGGCGTCGGTGTCGTCCGGGTTCCGGCTCACCACCTGCTCCATCTCGCGCAGGAAGCAGGCCGCGCGCCCCTTCGGGTCCGCGACCCGCGGCCCGTGGCACGACTGCTCGACCGCGGCGCCGGCGGCCGGGGCCGCGCCGGGGATGGTGACCACCGGCTCGGCCAGCCCTTCGTAGTAGGCCTGGATCGCCTTGACGTACCCGCGCTCGCGCTCGTCCTGCCTGGTGGCGGCGACCGCGCGCGCGGCGGCCGCGCGGCCGGCCGCGAGCTCGCTGGAATCGGGCGGGGTCCAGATCGGATGCCAGTAGGTCATCGCGATCCCCCAGTGGGCGATCGCGCACTGCGGATCCTTCTCGGCGACCGAGGTGAAGACCCGGCGCGCCTCCTGGTAGAAGAACGAGTGCAGCAGGGCGAGCCCGCGCTCGAACTCCTTCTGGACGGCGGGATCGCAGGTCGTCGGGAAGTGCACCGCGCCGACTTTGCTCAGGTCCCCGAGCGCCGGGCTCGCGCCGGTCGTCGCGGCTCGTGCCGACGTCGCGACGGGGAGGACGAGGCAGAGCAGCGACACAAAGTGAAGGGGTCTCATCGGATATCCTCCTTGGATCAGGGTGGGTCCGCGGGAACAAATACCACCCTGCGCCCGCTCAGGCATCGGTTTTCTTCAGCGAGGACGAGGGACCCATGGAACACAGCTACGATGTCGCGATCGTCGGCCTCGGCGCGATGGGCAGCGCCTCGGCGCGCGCGCTGGCCCGTCGCGGGCTCTCGGTGATCGGCTTCGATCGCTTCGCGCCGCCGCACGGGCTCGGCTCGTCGCACGGCCGGAGCCGCATCATCCGCGAGACCTATTTCGAGCATCCCGCCTACGTCCCGCTTGTGCGGCACGCCTACCGGCTGTGGAAGGAACTGGAGCGGGAGGCGGGCGAGACCCTGCTGGTCAAGACCGGCGGCCTGATGATCGGGCCGCGCGAGGGGGTGCTCGTGAGCGGGGCGCTCGCGAGCGCGCAGCAGCACGGCCTCGCGTACGAGCTGGTCGACGCCGCAGCGATCACGCGGCGCGTGCCGATGATGCGCCCCACGCCCGGGATGGTCGGGGTGTGGGAGCCGAACGCCGGCACGCTCTTCCCCGAGGCCGGGATCGCGGCCCTGCTGGCTTCCGCCCGGCGCCACGGCGCCGAGTCGCACGTAGACGATCCGGTGGTCTCATGGCGCGCCGACGGGGACGTCGTCGAGGTCAGGACCACCCGTGGGATCCATCGCGCCGGCCGCCTGGTGCTCGCGAGCGGCGCCTGGCTTCCGGCGCTCGCGCCTGCGTTGCCGCTCTCGGTCGAGCGCGTCGCGCTGTTCTGGTTCGAGCCCGCGCGCGATCCCGGTGGCTTCGAGCCCGGGCGGTTCCCGGTATTCATCCTCGAACACGCCCGCGACCGATTCATCTACGGGTTCCCCGCCTTCGACGGCGCGGTCAAGATCGCGCGCCATCACGAGGGCGAGCCCGCCGACCCCGACCGGCTCGGCCGCGTCGTGGCGCCCGGGGAGGTCGAGTCCATGCGCGCGCTCTTCCTGCCCTTCCTGCCCGATCTCGACGGGCCGCTGCGCGAGACCGCGGCGTGCATGTACACGAACACGCCGGACGGGCACTTCGTCATCGGAGCCGACCCACGGCATCCCGCGGTGACGCTGGTGAGCGCCTGCTCGGGCCACGGATTCAAGTTCGCGCCGGCGATCGGGGAGATCGTGGCCGACCTGGTGATCGAGGGCAGGACGCGCTGGGACCTGGGGCTCTTCTCGCCCGCGCGCTTCGCCCCGGGCGGTCCGGCTTAGCGGACCGGCCTAATCGACCAGCTGGACGATCCGGGCCCGCTCCACGAGCGAGTGCCGGAACAGCTCGGTGATCGCCTTCTCGGCCTCGCGGCGGGTCTGGAACGGGCCGACGACGACGCGGTAGGGATCGCCCGAGGACTTGGTCACGATGCGGCACGGCAGCTTGCTGCCGCGCATGATCTTTCGAAGCGCGATGGCGGCGCTGTCCGGGTAGGCGGACGACGCGACTTCGAACGCGATCCCGCGCAGCGGACCGCGCCCGCCGCCCAGGGTCAGATCGGGCGTGCCGGACGCCGGCGTCTCGCGCCCCTCCGCGGGGGGCCGAAGCTCGGCGGGCGTCTCGACGAGCGCTCCGACCGAGCGTGTGTTCGAGCCCAGGGATGACCGGCCCGGAACCTCGCCCGACCAGGAGGGGGGCGAGCGTTCCGCCACCGGCGGGTCGGCCGGCCGCGAGACCGGGTCCCACCGACCGGTCGACATCAGGAATACGACCAGGACGCCGACCACGAGCACGCTGGCGCCGAGCTCGCGCACACTCTCGGAGCCGAGCAGGCCGGTCGGGACCGAAGCGCGTTCCGCTAGCGCGCTCGTCTCCAGGGCGAGCTCGATCGCGGTGAGCTCGCCGCGGCGAAAGCGCTCCTCGAGCGTCGCCTGCGCGGGATCGATCACGGCACTCTGCGGGGGGTTCGCATCGCCGGTCCGGGCGCTCTGCTGCGCGCGCAGGAAGCTCCGGGGCTTGCGGACTTCCGGCGTCGCGGGCCCTGGCGGCGCCGGCGGCGACTCGATATCCACGACCTTCTCGGCGGGCTTCTGTGGGGACCTCTCGGGCGGATGGGGCGGCACCGGCGGCGTGCGGGCTGGGTTGGCCTTGCGGCGCAGCTCGAACGGCTGCGCCCCGGTCGTGGCGCGTGCCGACGTCGCGATGCCGCGAGGCCGCGCATCGCCCGCGGCCATCCGAACGTGCCCGGCCGAGACCGAGTCCGCGCCGTCCTCGTGCGCGCATTCAAGCGCGCGGCCGACCAGCGTGTTGATGTCGCGCGGCAGTCCATTCGTGTAGTTGTGGATCTCCTTGCACGCCTCGGGAGTCAGGATCGCCGGACCGTTCCCGCCCGCGGCGCTGACACGATGCTGGAGGTAACCCTCGGTCTCCTCCACGCTGAGCGGCGCGATCCGCGCGTGCACGGCGATCCGCTGCCGAAGCTGGGCCAGCTCGGGCAGGCCGAGCCGTCGCTCGAGCTCGGGCAGGCCGACCAGGATGGTCTGAAGCAGGGCCCGTCCATCCGACTTCATGTTCGAGAGCAGCCGCGCTTCCTCGAGCAGCTCGGTCTTGAGACCGTGGGCCTCGTCCAGCACCAGCACCGCCGCGAACCCCTGCTTCCTGAGCTCGCGCAGGTGGTGCTCGAGCGAGGCGAGGGTCTGGGGTTTGGACGGCGAGCCCGGGAGCGGCGCACCGAACTCGATGCACACCGCTTCGAGTAACTCGGAGGGGGTCAGCGACGGGTGTGCGATAAAGGCCACCTTCGCCTTGAGGTTCTCGTCCTCGAAGAGCTCGGTGACGACCGAGGTCTTGCCGCTGCCGGATTCGCCGGTGATCGTGACGAACGACTCGCCGTCCACCATCCGCTTACGCAGGAGCGCCACGGCCTCGAGACGCTTGAAGGCCGGATAGATGAAGCGGCGATCGTGGCCGTCGGCGAACGGGTTCTCACTCAGTCCGAATGGCTGGTCGGGCATCGGGTGATCTCGGGTTGCGCGTTCCGCGCGGTCAAGGGTTCGACCTGTTATCGGCCAATCGGACCCGTTTCTTCGCTGTCGGTCGCCGGAAAGTAGTCGGCGGGCGGAATACCCGGCCCCGGCCCGCGCCGGGCCTCTTTCGGCAGCGGTCGTCCGCACCTCGATGCGCGGCAACACGTTGTGTCGTTGTCGCTTGACCCTCCTGGCTCACTCAGCTTCTAGGGGCGGGCGACCGGGCCTGCCTCTCCCCCGCCCGACGCCGCACCGAAACCTTGGAGCACCTCGCACGAACTCCACGCCCCGCTCGTCCGTCTAATTGCCGGGCGCGGCCGTTCTCGCCCTCCAGCGCAACGTTCGGATTCGCTTCGCCACACGCTCACCGGCTACAGTCCCTCGTCGTCTGACGTTCGCGTCCCTCATCCGCCGAGGATCCATCCATGCCACGTTGCGCCACCGTCGTCGCGGGCCTCCTGCTCCTGATCCCCGCCCGCTCCAGCGCTCAGGACGCACCTTCGGTGCCGGCCCCAGTCGCCGCGCAGATCACCAGCCTGCGCGGCCGGTTCCAGGATCCGACGACCCATGCGGCCGTGGCGGGCGTCCAGGTCAAGCTCACCAGCATGGCGGACACCACCGACATCCGTCGCGTGACCGCGAAGGACGATGGCACCTTCGAGGTCAAGGGCCTCGGCCTCCACAGTTACCGGCTCGAGGCGAGCCGGCTCGGTTACGCGCCGCTGCGAACCATCATCCGGGTGACGAAGAAGGATCAGGACGCGGGCGTGTTCGCGCTCACGACGGAATCGGTCCCGGTCGGCGGAATCACCGTGTCCGAGTCCCCGCCTCCCGCCACCCAGAAGGCCGACACCACCGAGTACCGCGCCGGCGCGGTGAAGACCCACAAGGACGCGACGGCGGAGGAGCTGGTCCAGAAGCTCCCCGGCATCACCGTCGAGGGCGGCCAGGTCAAGGCCCAGGGCGAGAACGTCCAGCAGGTGCTGGTCAACGGCCGCCCGTTCTTCGGCAGCGACCCCACCGCGGCGATGCGCAACCTCCCCGCCGACGTCGTGGACCGCATCCAGGTCTATGACCGCCAGAGCGACCAGGCCGAGTTCAGCGGATTCGAGGACGGCCAGCAGCAGCGGACGATGAACTTCATCCTGCGTGACCAGAAGATGCAGTTCGGCAAGGCGTACGCCGGCGGCGGCGACCAGGACCGCTACCAGGCGGGCGGCAACGCGACCGTCGTGCGTGGCGCCACCCGGCTCACCGCCATCGGCATGTCGAACAACGTCAATCAGAAGAACTTCTCGCCTCAGGACCTGTTCGGGGCGATGAGCGGCGGCGGTGGCGCCGGCGGCCCGCGCATCATGATGATGGGCGGCGGCGGCGGCCCGCGCGGGCCGGGCGGCGGCGGCGGACAGTTCATGATGCGGGGCGGCGGCGGGTTCGGCGGCGGCGGTCAGTTCGACCCGAGCAGCTTCCTGGTCAACCAGCAGCAGGGCATCAGCACCACCCACTCGGGCGGCGTCAACTACGCCGGCCAGTGGGGCCCGAAGCTCGCGGTCACTTCGAGCCTGTTCGCCAACGACTCCGACACCCAAAACTTTCAAGTGCTCACGCGTCAGTACCTGCCGCCGCAGGATTCGCTCGCGTTCTACGACCAGAGCAACATCACCGACAGCCGGAACCGGAACCAGCGCTTCGACGCCCGGTTCGAGTGGACGCTCGACTCGCTCAACTCGGTCGTCTGGCAGCCGCGGCTCTACTTCCAGCAGACCGACGCCACGAGCACCGGCGACGCCGCCAACACCACCGCCTCGGGCACGCCGGTGAGCGCGGCGAACAGCGCGACGACGGAGTCGAACGACGGCAACAACCTCTCGAGCCGTCTGACGCTGCGGCATCGCTTCGCGAAGAAGGGACGCAACGTGTCGGCCGAGATCAACCTCGGGCACAACGTGCGGGACGGCGCCTCGGCGCAGCGCTCGCTCACCGACTACTACGGCAGCCCGGCCACGAGCGACACCCTGGACCAGCAGTCCACCGCGCACACCACGACCAACTCGTTCTCGACCCGGATCGCCTTCACCGAACCGCTCAGCCAGCGCTTCCGGCTCCAGGCGATCTACAACCCCTCGCTCACGCGCAGCGACTCGGACCCGAGGGGTTTTCAGCTCGACACGCAGACCGGCGAGTACAGCCGGCCCGACAGCGCGCTCTCGAACTCGTACCTGAACCGCAACACGGTCCAGAACGGCGGCCTTGCGCTGCTCTACACGCGCGGCGCGTGGCGGCTGCTCAGCAACGCCTCGTACCAGCAGACCCGGCTCCGCTCGGAACAGACCTCTCCGCTGACGCATACCATCGAGCGCACGTTCGACGACTTCGTGCCGTCCCTCACGCTGACCGGCACCTTCGCCAACCGGCGCAACGTGCGGGTCGCCTGGAATACCTCGACCAACGCGCCCTCGATCGGCCAGCTCCAGAATGTGGTCAACAACGCCAACCCGCTCTCGCTCTCGACCGGCAATCCCGACCTGCGGCCGGCCTACAATCAGACCCTGTCGCTGCGGGTCTCGGAAGCCGATCCCGCGCGATCGCGCAGCAAGTTCGTGTTCCTCAACCTGACGCGGACCGCGCATCCGATCGGGAACTCCACGTTCTCGGCCCCCACCGACACCACCCTCGACGGGGTGTTCCTGGCGCGCGGCACCCAGCTCACCAAACCCGTCAACCTGGATGCCTCCTGGAACGCGAACCTGTTCGGCGTGTACAGCCGGCCGCTCACGAAGCTGAAGAGCATCCTGAGCCTGAACGGCGGCGGCACGCTGACCCGGACGCCCAGCCTGATCAACAGCGTCAGCAACCTGGGCCGGACCTATGCCATCCGCTCCGGTGTGGTGCTGTCGAGCAATATCAGCCAGAACCTCGACTTCACGGTGTCCTACTGGGGCACCTACAACATCTCGCGCAGCACCCTGAGCACCGCGAACACCGGCGACTATTTCACCCACAACGCCGGCCTCAGGCTGAACGCGGTGGTGGGCCCGGGGATCGTCCTGCGCCAGGAGGTGAACCACAACCTGCAGAGCGGCGTGCCGTCCGCCTACGGGCAGGACATCGTGCTCATGAACAGCACGATCGGGAAGAAGTTCCTCAAGGATGGCCGCGGCGAGCTGCGCCTGACGGCGACCGACGTCCTGCAGGAGAACCGCGCCGTGAGCCGCAACGTGACCGAGACCTACGTGCAGGACTCGCGTGACCGCACGCTCGGGCGCTACGTGCAGCTGGTCTTCACCTATACGTTCCGGTCGGGCACCGGCCCCGGGATGGGCGGGATGCCGGGCATGCCCGGGCGGTAGTCGCGAAGCGGACGGCCCTCGGGCCCGGTCAGCTCGCCGGGCGCGACAGCATGCAGGTCCATCGATTCCGGTGGAGCCCGATGCCGATCCGAGTGTAGACGCAGTTCTCGAGGTTCCGGCGATGCCCGGGACTGTCCATCCAGCCCTCGAACGTCTCGACCCCGGTGATCTGGCCCGAGGCGAGGTTCTCGGCCGCCGCCTGGAAGCGGATCCCCGCCAGCCGCATGCGATCGAACGGATCGCGGCCATCGGGATTCGTGTGGCTGAAGAACCGGCGGCGTGCCATGTCCTGGCTGTGTTGTAGCGCGACGGTCGCCAGGCGGTCATCCCGGCGTAGCGCCGGACATCCGAGCGAACCGCGATGACGGTTGATGCGGGCGACCAGATCCTGGATCTCGGCCTGAGCGTCGATCGCGCTGAGCGACAACGGGGCGCTGGACAGATACACCACCGGCGGCGGGGCCGGCGCGCGCCGCTCCGCCGCCGGCGTGGCGCAACCGGGGGCGATCACAAGCACGAGTGCGATGACGCTGCGAGTACGAGGCATGGTGTTGGACGGGATCCTCAAGTGGGTGCATCGTGCCGGGGTCGGCGCCCGGCTCGCACGCGAGACGTCAGCCGCGATAGGATACCGTTATCGGCACGCGGCATGCGCTACCCTAGCGCACATCGCAGCCACCCTCGCTCCCGGCCGCCCAGACGAGGCGCACCGCATGCCCAGACCGCACGGCCTCTCCAAGTCCCGCTTCACCGCCGGGCTCCAGTGCCACCGCCAGCTCTGGTGGCGCGTCCACGAGCCGCGCGCTCCCGAACTGGTGCCCGGTCCGGCCCTGCAAGCGGTATTCGATCAGGGCACCGCGGTCGGCGAGGTCGCACGCCGGTACATGCCCGGCGGCACGCTCATCGACCTCCCCTATCACGACTATGGTGGCAAGCTCGCCGCCACGAAGCGGGCGCTCGCGACCGACGCGCCGGCGATCTACGAAGCCTCGTTCTCCGCGGATGGCGTCTTCGCCGCCGTGGACATCCTCGCGCGCGAGCGTAACGGCTGGCGCCTCATCGAGGTCAAGTCCTCGACCAAGCTGAAGGACGAGCACATCCCGGACGCCGCCATCCAGATGCATGTGCTGAGGCGAGCGGGCCTCGAGGTGACCGGCGCCGACGTCATGGTGCTGAATCGCGAGTGCACCTTTCCCGACCTGAGCAACCTGTTCCGTCGCGAGGACGTCACCGATCGCGCCGAGGCCCTGCTCGCGGACGTCCCGCGGTTCGTCCGCGAGCAGGTTGCGATGCTCGCCGGCCCCATTCCCGAGGTCCCAATAGGGCCGCACTGCCGATCGCCGCGCGAGTGCCCGTTCCTCGGCCGTTGTTGGCCGGTCCCGCCCGAGCATCACGTCGGCACGCTCTTCAACGTCCGAAGGGACGACGTGGCGGGATTCGAAGCAAAGGGCTGGGCCACGATCCACGACCTCCCCGCCGAGGTCTCGCTCAACGCCAGGGCCGACCGTCAACGCCGGGCGGTCCAGGCCGGGCAGATGCTCGTCGAGGGTGATCTCGCCGGATCACTCGCGCGCTTCGAAGGGCCGCTGGCGTTCCTGGATTTCGAGACCGTCATGCCGGCGATCCCGGTGTGGAACGGTTGCCATCCCTTCGACCAGATCCCTGCTCAGTTCAGCTGCCACCGCGAAACGGCGGACGGGACGCTCGAGCATCACGCCTGGGTCGCCGAGGGCCCGGCCGACCCACGCCCCGAGATGGCCCGCCGGGTGGTCGAGGCGTGCCGCGGCGCGCGCACCGTGGTCGCCTACTTCATGTCGTTCGAAAGGAGCCGCCTCGAAGAACTGGCGCAGTGCGTACCCGACCAGGCCGATGCGCTCCGAGACATCGTCGCCCGCCTCGCCGATCCGCTGGTGGTCGTGCGCGAGCACGTCTATCACCCCGACTTCGGCGGCAGCTTCAGCATCAAAAGCGTGCTCCCCGCCCTGGTCCCCGATCTGTCCTACGACGATCTCGCCATCGCCGACGGTCAGGTGGCCGCGATCGCGCTCGGCCGTCTGGTGTTCGAGAGCGAGGCCATGTCACCCGCCGAGCGCGCGAGCCAGCGCGAGGCGCTCCTGCGCTACTGCGAGCGCGACACGCTGGCGATGGTGCGGGTGATGGAGCGGCTGCGGGCGCTGGCGTAGACGAAGCACGACCCGCTCCCGGTCGTGGGATCCACGCCTAGCCTCTCCATCCCACGCACAGCGCGATTCCGGCGGCGATTTCGTCGAGCTGCTCGATCGTCACGCTGCCCAGGTGGCGATGAAACCGGCCGAGGTCCACGGATTTCACCTGGAACGCATCGGCACCCGAGTCAGCGTCAAGCCCATTCTCTCGCGTTGCGGGCAACGGGACGAACCACGGATACGTGCGATAGCGATCCTTCCAGCTCGTCACAGGAACGATGATCCGCAACGGCAGTTTCCCGATGGAGGAGAGGCTCAACACAACAGCCGGGCGTAGCTTTCGTTGCTCCGCTCCGATTGAGGGATCGAAGTTCACCAGCCAGGTCTCGCCCCGCCGGGGATCAACCGTCGGGGTGGCCGTCATGGAGATCCCTCTCCCCAAACGCATCGAACTCTCGCAGATCACCTTGGGCGGCGTAGTCGCCCGCCGCAGACTCAGCCGCGCGGCTCAGCGCCTGGTCGCGCTCCTTCGTCGAGCCGTATAGCAGCGCCCGGGGTCCCTCTCCGCGTGGCACCCGATGGCTCCCGCGGGTCGCTTCAGTTGAGAGTTCCTCGGCCTCCGCCCGGGAGATCACTCCCTCCGCCTGCGCCCGAAGGACGAGCTGTCTCATGCGCGTGGGACGTTCATCGGCGTCATAGACGACCGGTTCCGTCCGGCGCCAGCCGAGCGCACTGATCTGGCGGCAGAGCGAGCGGTAGCTGGCCGG
This sequence comes from Candidatus Eiseniibacteriota bacterium, assembly GCA_046716125.1. Classification (GTDB taxonomy): domain Bacteria; phylum Eisenbacteria; class RBG-16-71-46; order RBG-16-71-46; family RBG-16-71-46; genus WS-11. The sequence goes on along the minus strand of JBKJXJ010000295.1, from coordinate 2,868 downwards.
GGTGATGATCTCCAAATCCGCTGCCCTGCGTACCCACGCCTGGATGCTGAGGCCGTACCTGGCCTTCAGTCCCTTGAGTTCCTGCAGATCCAGTCGGCGGCGCTTGGCGCCGAGCTCCCGGTGCGCCACGCGAGCGGGCACGATGAACGCGGCCGCGAACCGATGGGCGTAGGGTTCCTGTTCGCGAGGGGGCACGTGATCGCACGACATCGCGATGTGCCCGAGTTCATGCGCCAGCGTGTAGCGGCGTCTATCCGCGGGAGCGTTGGCGCTCACGACGATCACGGGATGGCGTCCGTTCGCGACTCCGGAAAGACCGTCAAACCCGGCCTTCGCCGCCGGTACCTCGACCACAACTCCGCCGTGGTCCTCAATTGTCTGCGTCACGCTCTCAAGCGGCGCTTCTCCGAGCCCCCAACCTCTCCTCACGCGTTCCGCGAGGCTTTCAGCGTCAGCCAGAGTTCGCACTTCCTCGCGTCGGGGGAATCGCGGGGATTCCTGAGAAAGCAGGCGAGCCAGTCGTATCTGATGCTCAACTCGTCGCGCGGCGACTGCCTTGAGGCGTTCAGCTGCCCGCTTTCCGAGCGAACTGTGGCTACGAAACGCGAACCATTGGATCTCGATCTCGGGCGGGTTCAGCAGTTCGGCGGGCGCGACTCCGTAAGCCCGAGCAAGGTAGAGAAGGGTTCGCGCGGACGGGCGACTGCGACCGGTCTCGTGTTTGCTGAGTCCGGCGCGGGTGATCTGGAGTCCGGCGTGCTCCAAACGGCTCGCAGCTTCCTGAAGGGAAAGGCCCGCGGCGAGCCTGAACTGGCGGATTCGATCGTGGGACATGAGCGGACATTTCTCCTCGACGGCCAGTTGACAATACTGCTATCGGATTGCTGTTTTGTCAACCTTGGCATCCACCCCTGGGAGCCCCGCCCCGCCCTCCCCTAGCGCAGCCCCTCGACCACATGCAGGTCCACGAGCTGCATGTAGTACGAGTAGGCGTAGGCCGTCATGTCGCGGCTCATCCGCATCCGGCCCACGCGGTAGATGCCGGTGGGATCGGGCGGCGTCAGCTCGCGCCACAGCGTGCGCTCGCCGCTGTCGAGGTTCACGCGGTAGATCCTGGCCGGCAGCTCGTTCGTGCTGTACGTGAGCACGGCGTTCCCGTCGGGCAACCAGCGCACGATGCGATCGGTGCGCTTGAGATGCGGGATGGGTTGCGAGTCGGCGCCGTCCAGCGAGTAGGTCCGATGCTCCTGATCGGAGTTGATCGCCGCAGCCGACTTGCCGTCGGGAAGCACCACGAACTCCATGAAATCGATGCCTTCAGGCGTGAACGCCTCGTGCGCACCCGACACGATATCGAGGCGGTAGAGCCGGATGCCGCGCCCGGGCTCGCTCGCCGATACCACCAGGGTGCGCCCATCCGGGAGCCAGCGCGGATAGTGGCAGTACAGATCGCCGGTCGGGATCCTGCGCGGCTCCCCCACTCCGGTCGGGAGCAGGGACAGCTCCCACTTGGCCGATCCGTAGGTCGCCCCGATCACCCACTCCCCATCCGGCGAGATGGCCCGCGCCGAGCCGTCGCCGAGCCGGATCGCGGGCGAGCCATCGGTGGGCCGCAGGTAGACCGAGCCGTTGGGCCCCCCACCCTCGGCGGTCTCGTCGAGCAGGATCATGCGCCCGTCGAGCGAGAGATCGTGGATCAGGGACCAGTCGAGCCATGAGAAGTCCCGCTCGTGATTCTCGCCCGGAGGCAGGCCGTTGATCCCGGCGCGCTCGGGGCCGTGTCCGAGAAGCACCCGCCCGTCCCGGGCCACATCGTGGAGCGTCAGGTTGCTGGCGAGCTGAAGCACCTGGCGCTGGGCGCCTTCGAGCGAGACCGCGTAGAGCCCGCGGGCCGCGCCCTCACGGTCGGCCGTGAACCACACCTCGCGACCATCGGGCGTCCACGACAATCCGCGCATGGTGCCCCAGACGTCGGTCAGCGCGCGGCGTTCGCCCTTCCGGTCCACGACCGACACCTGGCCGGAATCGCTGTTGCGGCTCGGGTGATCCAGGAACGCGATCAGCTCGCCGTTGGGCGAGATCCGCATGCCGCTGATCCAGCCCACCGTCTTGTAAAGGATGTTCCCGACCGGGTACTCGAGCCGGATCATCCCCTCCTTCGAGCGGGCGATCGCGAGCTGGGATCCGTCCGGGCTCCAGTCGGCGGCGTGTACGTCGTGCAGCAGCTCGCGGGCCGCCCCGCCCATCGGTGGCACCCGCGCCAGCGTGCCGCGCCGGTCGAACGATGTGACGAACTCGGTGCGGAGCAGCATCGCCATCTCGTTGGACGGCGAGACGCTCAGGAGGTCGGTATCCCGAAATCCGAGCGTGCGCGCCTCGGGGTTTCCGATGTGGGCCCAGAAGATCTCGAGCGGCTTGCCCTCCCAGCTCGCGCTGTAGATCACCGAGTGGGCATCGGCGGTGAAGCGCGCCGACCAGATGTAGCCGCGTCGGAACGTGATGCGCTGATAGCTGATCTTCGGTGACCCGGCCGCGGGCGCGCCGCCCCCCTCGCGCCCCGGCGCGGCCATCACGGCCCCGAAGGCCTCGAGACTGAACGCCAGGTCGCGCGACGATTCGAACCGCTCCCCCGGCAGCTTCTCGACGCAGCGCCGCACCAGTGCCGCAAGCCCCGGCCCCTGCTGCTCGACCTCGGCGGGGAAGCCCGGCAGATCGTCGCGCACGATCGCCGCCATGGTCTCGACCGCGGAATCGCGGTGGAACGGCGGCGTGCCGGTGACCATCTCGTACAGCACGCACCCGAGGGCGAAGATGTCGGCGCGCTGGTCCGCGGCCTCTCCGCGTACCTGTTCGGGCGCCATGTAGCCC
>JBKJXJ010000294.1:0-4361 GCA_046716125.1 Candidatus Eiseniibacteriota bacterium | reverse complement strand
TGCTGACCCGGAAGTATCTTTGCACATGGCGTACAGGGTTTCGAAGATCTCGTCGGCCGATTTGGTCCAGGCAAAAGGTCGCGGGTTGTCGTTGTAGAGCGGGAGGTAGCGGTTGATCTTCAGGATCAGGTCGCGAACGCTGGTGAAGGACCCGCGCCGGATCTGTTTCTGGGTCAGGGTGGCGAACCAGCGCTCGACCTGGTTGATCCAGGAAGCACCGGTCGGGGTGAAGTGCAGGTGATAGCGCGGATGGTGGGCAAGCCATCGGCGCACACGGGGATGCTTGTGAGTGCCGTAATTATCCAAGACCAGATGGACGTCGATACCGGGCGGCACTTGCCCCTCGATCAGGCGAAGAAACTTCAGGAACTCTTGGTGGCGGTGCTGGGCGTAGCATCTTCCGATCACTTTCCCGCTGGCGATGTCGAGCGCCGCAAAGAGACTGGTGATTCCGTGGCGTTCGTAATCGTGGGTGCGCCGCTCCGGGTGCCCGAGGCGCATCGGAAGCAGCGGCTGGGTGCGATCGAGCGCCTGAATCTGACTCTTCTCGTCGACGCACAGCACCAGGGCCAGATCGGGAGGATTCAGATAGAGCCCGCAGATGTCAAGAGCGGATCGCCGCTCAACTTGAAGGTCTCGGCGCGGTGCGGCTGGAGTCCGAAGGCGTTCCAAATCCGGCGGACGGTCTCGCGGCTGACGCCTTCGGTTTCAGCCAACGAGCGGGTACTCCAGTGCGTGGCATCGGCCGGTTTGCGGTGCAACGTGTGATTCACGATTTCGGCCACTTGTTGCTCCCGAACGGTTCGCGGCCGGCCCGACCGCACCTCGTCGTGCAGTCCATCCGGTCCGTGGGCGCGAAAGCGCCCCAGCCATTTGGCCACGGTGGGCCGCGTGGTTCGCAGCTGCCGCGCGATCTGCAGGTCGTTCACTCCTGCCGCCGCCGTCAGCACAATGTCGGCACGAAAGGCCAAGTCATGGCGTCTGGCACGGGTTCGAGACCACTGTTCGAGCAACCTGCGGTTAACCGTTTCCAGCGCGATCGAGTTCCTTCTCGGTTTCATGGACGGATCCTCCCTTGGGCTTGGAGGAGTAGCAGGCCCGTCCGTCGTCACGAACAGGTTCTCGGGCTTGAGATCGCGGTGGAAGATGCCCTTCTCGTGTGCGGCCGCGAGCCCGCGGGCAACCTGCGCAGTGAAGTCGATCGCCTTGCGCGCCGGGAGCGGGCCTCGAGCCAACCGCTGGCGAAGGGTCTCGCCCTCCAGGAGCTCCATCACGACGAAAGGCGCGCCCTCGTGTTCACCGATGTCGTGGACGGCGCAGACGTTGGGGTGGTTCAAGGCCCCGGACGCGCGCGCTTCCTGCTCGAAGCGTTGGATGCGTCCCGGCTCGCCCGCGAGTTCGCTGGGTACAACCTTGAGCGCCACGTCGCGCGCGAGCCGTGTGTCTCCCGCTAAATAGACCTCGCCCATCCCTCCGGCGCCGAGCGGGGCCAGGATCCTGTATGGGCCGAGGGTAGTGCCGGAGGCGAGCATGGGCAGACTCCGGGTCTGCAGTGGGACGGAAGCGCCGAGTGCGAGATTGAAGCGTGCAGCCTATACGCGCTCCAAGTCGGAAGGATAGGAACCTCCATGCGCGTGATGCCGACTCTACGCCCGTCCCGGCGCCGCGCTCCAGGTCGAATGACCCCCGCCGGAGCTCCGACCGGCCCTCGGCGCCGCCCGCGATCCCTTCGCCTCTGCCCGTGGCGTGGCCGCCGCCACTCCCGCCCACGGCCTGGCCCGGGCGTCCACTGACGACTGGCCCGCGGTGCGCGCGCGCCGCCGACGCTGGGCCGAGCTGCTGCGCCGCGTGTTCGACATCGAGGTCAGAGTCTAATCGGCGGGATCGCCCGAGAATCCGATCGCTCCTGATGGCCGCAGACAGAGGGGTTACCGGCTCCCACCCGACATTCCTACAGGAGGCGGCGCTTTCTACAAGCCCCGGCGGATCGGCCGCGAGCGCTATTCTGCCCGGACCGGCTTCGGTTCCGCCCACCGGCGGAGGCAGTCGGACACGGCGTCGATCTCCCGCCGCAACCGCTCGCTCATTGCGAGGGCTCCCTCGAGCGTCCCTTCACGACCCATCCACTCCAGCTGACGGGCCGTCTCGGTCGTGGCATCGGCGCCCATCGTCGAGAAGCTGCCCTTCAGCCGATGGCCCGCAGTCTCGAGCGCGCGTACGTCCGATCCGGCGACTGCACGCGCGGCGTCTTCGAAGGCGCTCGGGGTGTCATCGAGGAACAGATGCATGATCTCTCGCAACAGCGCGGCGTCGTCACCGATGTACTCCTTCAGCTTCTCGAAGTCCACAGGCGGTGGGTCACGAGGGTGATTCCGGTGCCTCGCTGCTCAATCCGTGCTGCATCGGGAAATTCCCCCGTGGCCCCTGTGGGTCCAAGGCCACGGCGCTGCCCCCGCTGCCCGTCTCCCGGATGTCCAATCCCTGTGCTACCTCCAAGTCGTGTGCCTCCCAACCCATCTCGTCGAACCACCTGCCACCGATCTCGCGATTGATGGGCAGCGCCTGGTTCATCACCCCCCCAAACAGCAATGCGTTGTTTCGCCGCAGAATCTCCCCGCCCAAAGCGTCGAGTTCGTGAGTCCGCGCCCTGGTATCGGCGATGCAGTCCGCCTCGTGGACGATCTGGATAAACGCCAGTGCATCGTCGATTCTGGCATTGTAGTCTCGGACGATCCCCCGGGGGAGGGCTCCCGCAGCGACCTTGGCTTCCATGAGGCCCCGCACCGCGTTGAACCCAACCCTTACCAGCTCCGGCCGGCTCAACCAGCGAGTCTCATAGTTGATCCGGTTGATGAGCGACGCCCGTTCCATCCCGCGCCGGTGCTCCTCGGCGGTGCGGTAAAACAGGCGGTAACCATGCTTCTCCGGCTCCTCGAAAAACGTCGAGGCCGGATCGAGAAACGGAATCATCGGGCAGAGCATCGGGTTCACCCGAGTCCCTTTGAACATATGCAAGAGACGGTCGCAATACTCGACCGTTTTCATGACCGATGCTTCGTCCTGCTCTGGCATGCCGACAAAGTACCAGATGTCGATCTGATAGATGCCCGAATCCAGCGCCTTGTGGAGCCACGCTTCAAGCTCATCGTTGCTGTACACGCCGCGCCCGGCCAATTTCGCGACCCGCAGATCATGGCTCTCCGGCGACAGCGTAATCACGGTCCGCTTGTTCGCTGCGGCCATCCTCTTCAGCATATCGTCGGAGGTGAGGTGGTATTGCTCGTAGCTGACCGACTTCACCCCGACTCGGGCGATCTCGTCTACGAAGAACTGCATCCCCTGCTGCGATTCGTTATACGAGCCCACCGAGTAGAAGAAATACTGTTCGGGGTTCGCTAGCTGGCTGATTGAATCGAACTCATAGGAGATCTCGGCCGCCGGCTTTCGCGCCATTGCCCGCGTCCGCTTGTTGATCCGGCGGAACGCCTCACGAGAGCCACCGCACCAGGGACAGTTGTACGAGCACCCCGCATTCTGCGTGGAGAGCAGCTCCCGGATTGGCAACTTCTTGGTCGCCACTGCCTGGGGTTGTTGTGACCAGTCAATGCCGCAGCCATAGCTGTCAGGGGTATACCCAAACCCGTTATCGTGGGCCACACCATCCGGGGACTTCCACAGCAGATTGGGGACCTCATCGAGACGCTTCGCCTGCTTCAGTGCCGTGAGAAGGCTCACCATTGGTTCGTGCGTGTCGTACCCGCGCATCACCATGTCGATGAAAGGGTACCGGATCAATTCTTCCGCGTAATACGTCGATGAAATGCCTCCGAAAAGGATCGGGGTGTTGCTCCTCAGCCGTTTGATTCGCTCCGCGACGGCGAGGCTTCCCTGGACGTGCACCATCCAGTGCAAATCGATGCCGATCAGCCGAGTGTCAAGGGCGTTGATGATCGCGTCGATGTCAATGCCCGGGTAGCGGAGGAGTACGGTGCTCAGGTTGATAATCTTAACGTCGTGCCCGCGATCGCCCAGAAACCGCTGCAGCGTCTTGAACCCAACCGGGAAGTACTCGTACAAGGGCGTGATGGGGACGTCACCGGAAGTGCCCAGGAATGGAAAATAAATGTCCCGACGTTCCCGAAAATCAAAGAACGCTGGAGCGTGCAGAAGCACCAGGTCGGCGTGCAGGGTCGGAAGCGAGGCATCGTGCCGAAGCATGGTTTACTCTCAGTCTTTCCTATCGCGCAATCATTCGCGAAAGTCTACGGTTCTAGCGCGAATTATTCGTGAAGGGTAGAGCCACGAAGACCTCCGCGTGGTAGGAAGACGTTGTTCAAGGCGCTTTTCCTTCACGGACGGAG